>CAUQOP010000008.1:0-13141 GCA_963519505.1 uncultured Flavobacteriaceae bacterium
CTATCCCTTTATTTCATAAATAGATTTTATAATGTTTTCAGGGAAAATATCACGGAAGAAAGCCGTTACCTTGTATATCCATTGGTCAGCTTCAGGAATTTGTTTTAGAGCTTTTAAATCATTTTCTTTAACTCCCGAGCCAGAAGGCAGGTCGTGCTGAGGAAATTGGCTCAAATCTATCCCTACACCAGCATTTGAAATATTGATGGATACCAAGCCTATTAGGATAGCAAGTGTAGTCGCCACATTGAAATAAAGCAAAGACTTCCATGCCATTCTTCCTACTTGTTTCAGGTCAGAATGCCCAGCAATTCCGTAAACCAAAGTCGCGAACAGAATAGGACCTACAATGGTTTTTACTAATTTGATAAACCCGCTGCTCAGAGGCTGTAGAGCCATCGCTACACCAGGAAACTCCACACCTATCACCACGCCCACAATCATGCTGGTAAGTATCCAAGTCGTAAGGTCTTTTTTCAAAATGGCATAAAATAAAAAAGCTCCACCGATGATAAAATGCGTCCCAGAGAGAACTTCCTTAGAAAGAGGTGTGAAAAAGTTAATTCCATAGACAACAGCTCCAAAAGTCATTATCAATAAAGGAAATAATCTAAATATAAATGAATTCATTACTACTTTTTGTTTGTTGCAAATATAATGAATAAACTAAAAAGAGGAAACATAAGAGTCTTTTAAGCAAAACATTAAATTATTGGGAAGATTTATCGGAGTCGCTTAGAAGTTTAAAGCTCATTCTATGATAAGGCGTTACACCATGTTTCTTAATGGCTTCTCTATGGGCTTTGGTGGGATAGCCTACATTCTTGTCCCAAGCGTATTCAGGGAATTCTTCGTGGAGTTTCAGCATGAGCAGGTCTCGGTAGTTTTTAGCTAAAATAGAAGCCGCTGCGATGGAAAGAACCTTGATGTCTCCTTTTACAAAACATTCATGCGGAATGAAATTATATGGATGAAATCTATTGCCGTCCACTAAAATCAGTTCTGGGCGGGTTTTTAGCTGGTCTAATGCCAAGTGCATCGCGTGTATGCTGGCATTCAGTATGTTATGTTGGTCAATGAAAGACGGCGGAACTTCTGCAATCGCAAAATCCACAGAATTTTCCCTTATGTATTGGTCTAATTCTAAACGAACTTTTGCGGTTAGTTTCTTGGAGTCATTGATGAGGTTGTGGTCAAATTTTTCATTAATAATCACAGCAGCAGCGACTACAGGGCCTGCTAGACAGCCTCTTCCTACCTCATCACAACCAGTCTCGATACAAATTCCAGACCAAAAACGCTTTAAATTCATAAATATTCAATAAAAATTAAGTTTTAAATAAAATTTAGCACAAATTTAATATTTTTTTTACATATCTATTGTTTTTATTAAAAAAATGTTATAAAATTGTCAAAGAAAAACAAAAAACTACTTTTAATTATGAAGAAACTAACATCAAATGTCTTGGCAGTTGTTCTTTCTTCTTCCTTTGTGGTCGGAAACGCACAGGAAAAACAGAAAGACTCTGCGAAAGTCAAGGAAATCGGCGAAGTGGTAATTACAGCTCTGGGAATTAAGAGAGACAATAAATCTCTTGGGTATTCAACTACGAAAGTAGGCGGAGATGACTTGTCAAAAGTTGGGAATCAAAACTTAGTCAACTCGCTTTCGGGTAAGGTGCCAGGGCTTCAGGTAATCTCTTCTGGCGGAGCGCCAGGTTCTGGGAGTAGATTGGTAATAAGGGGAGGTGCGAAATCTCTTACCAATTCTAACGAGCCTCTGTATGTAATTGACGGAGTGCCTATCACTAATGCGAATGATGGGAACTCAAACACCGTTACAGGAATTTCTTCTCCGAACAGAGCAGCGGATATCAACCCTGATGATATCGAGAGTATTAACATCCTAAAAGGGGCTGCTGGAGCTGTTCTTTATGGAAATAGAGGTTCTAATGGGGTTATACTCATTACAACGAAATCAGGAAAAGCAAGAGCAGGAAAACCACAAATTACCCTTTCTACGCAGGTTGCGGTAGATAATGCTTTGGTTCTTCCAGATTATCAGACAGTCTATGCACAGGGAGAACAAGGTGTATATAGGGAAGCAACTTCTTTATCTTGGGGACCAAAAATACAAGGGCAGACTGTATATAGTGCTGCGGCAGGAAAAAATGTTACACTCTCTGTTTATGACCCGAGAAAGCAGTTTTTACAGACAGGAGTAACGAGAAATAATAATGTGTCTTTGTCACATTCATTTAATAAATCTAATGTTTTCTTGTCAGCAGGACATTCCTTGCAGACTTCCATTGTCCCTAACCAAGAATATGAAAAAACCAATTTTAGATTTAATGGAAATACGCAGATTACGGATAAATTCAATGCTGGGGTAAATGTTTCTTACAATAAAACCAAAGGAAATGTGCCATTTGCAGGGCAGGATGGAAATAACCCTATTTTTGCTTTGTTTCACACTCCTGTGAGCTGGGATTTGAAGGGGTACGGCTATGTTAATCCTACTACTGGCGAACAAATCAATTTCCGTAAAGGAAGTTTTGACAACCCATATTGGTCAGTTTATAAGAACTCTGCTAAAACTTCCAGTGATCGTTTCATTGCGAGTTTGAATTTAGGATATGATTTAACAAAATGGTTGAAACTGACATATAGATTAGGAAATGATTATTTTGTGGATAATAGAGTGATATTCAGGGATATATATTCTGGTTCAAAACCAAAAGGATATTTATCTTATGATGATGTGAAGAGAAACGAACTTACCTCAACATTGATGGCAAATATCAATACTAATATTACGGATAATTTGGCATTGACAGTTGTGGTGGGACAGGACTATAACAAGAGAACTTACAGAAATAGTGTCATTACAGGAACAGAATTAGCTGCGCCAGGGTTGGTAAATACTAATAACATTGCAGCTTTTGACCCAGGTTACAACTATGAAACCAAAAGAACATTATTTGGGTTCTTTGGAGATGTTTCTTTGAGCTACAAAAATTATTTGTTCCTCAACCTAGTAGGAAGATACGAGATGGCCTCTACTTTACCAGAAAACAATAGAAGCTATTTTTACCCTGGGGTAAGTGGATCATTTATCTTCTCGGATGCGTTTAATATTAACAAGGATATATTAAGCTATGGTAAACTGCGTGCTGGGATTTCCAGAACAGCAAGAGATGCAGATCCTTATTTAGTTTTCCAAGCATATAGAAAAGCAGAGTATGGTGATGGATTCGTGCCAGGACTTAAATTCCCTTTTAATAATGATTTAGCAACTTTTGTAGGATACACAGTAGCAAACGCTTGGAATAATCCAGACTTAAAACCAGAATTTACAACGGAATATGAGGTAGGAACAGAACTTCGTTTCTTGAAGAATAGAATCGGTCTGGAGTTTACCTATTTCGAAAACAAGAATACAGATGGAATCATCAATCTTAGAGTTTCTCCTGCATCAGGAGCTGTTGTATCCATTGAGAATACAGGAAAAACTTCCTCTAAAGGGATAGAGACAGGATTGAAAGTTACGCCTATCAAAACGAATGATTTCAACTGGGAGGTTAATTTTAATTTTAGTAGAATTCGCTCATTGGTAGAAGAAACACATCCTAAAACAGATAGAATATATATGGGTGGTTTCTCTGGAAACCCTGCTATCTACGCTGTAAAAGGTGAAAGATATGGTTCTATCGTTGGTAGCGCTTACATGAGAGATGCGAATGGAAATATTTTGGTGGGAAGTAATGGTAGACCGATGCTCCAGAGTGGCCAAGTCCTAGGACATGTAGAGCCAGACTGGACAGGAAGTGTAGGAACAACCTTTAAATATAAAGGCGTGTATCTTACAGCGCAGCTGGATATCAGACAAGGAGGATATTTGTTTAATGGAACAGAGCAATTGTTAGATGTATATGGCGTATCTGCAAAGACATTAGAGAGGGAAAAAGGTACAATAGTTTTCCCTGGGGTAACATCTGCAGGAACACCTAATACGACCCCTATTCCATTGGATAATGATTACTATGATGCGCTCCCGACAGAGGCCTATGTGTATAAAAATGACTGGGTGAAACTTCGTGAAATCAGCTTAGGATACAGCTTCCGCCCAGCAGGATTTGATTTCATAAGAAGTATAGATGTAGGTGTATTTGGTAGAAACTTGTTCTTATGGACAAAGGTGCCTCACATAGACCCAGAATCAAGCTCTTTCGGAACAGGAAATGCACAAGGGGTTTCTCGTTTTGCATTCCCTTCGACAAGAAGTTTTGGTGTTAATTTAAAAGTTCAATTCTAAAAACTAAGAAAAATGAAAAAAGTCAGAAATAATATATCTAAATACGCTGTTCTTTTAGCTTTGACAGCGACTCCTTTGGTGGTTACTTCTTGTAGACAGGAGTTGGATATTAATGTAGATCCTAATAACCCTTCACAAGCATCTTTGTCAGGACTTCTTAGTGCCTCGCAGGTTGGTTTTGCCTTTGCTCTTGGTGGTGAGGGAACTAGAATGCCAGCAAGTATCGTTCAGCATTATGCAGGGCATAGGGCACAGCCACTTAACTATGCTCGATATAATATAACCTCATCCGCTACAGATGGAACTTGGACTGCTCTTTATAATGCGCTGATGGATATCAAGGAACTGGAAAATAAAGCCACTGCTTCTGGAAGTCAGGCATATGTAGGAGTTTCTAAGCTTCTTCAGGCTCATGCATTCAGTGTAATTACAGATATGTTTGGGGATATTCCTTTTTCTGAGGCTTTACAGGGAAGAGCTAATATTACTCCTGCTTATGATAGACAGGAAAATATCTATCCAGCCCTTATTACCATGATAGATGAGGGGTTAGCTGCTCTCTCAGCAGGGACAGAAACTATTTCTGGAGATATAGTCTATGGAGGGGATGTGGCAAAATGGAAAAAATATGGAAATTCGTTAAAACTGCGATTACTAAACCATTTAAGCCGCAGACAGCCCAATGCAGCAGCGAATTTCTTGGCTTCTAATCCAAGTCTTATAGACACTAGTGTAGATGATGCAAAGGTTGCTTTTGGTTCTGTAGCTGCTAATGCTAATCCTATCTATCAGTTTGATGTCCTTTCTGGAAGAAAAGACCAAGCAGTAGCCAGCACTATTGTAGATAAGATGAAAGCCTTGTCAGACCCTAGGGTGAGTGTTTATTTTAATCCTATTGTTAAGAATGATAATGGACTTCAAGGACAATATTTTGGTAACACACCAGGAGGAAGTGTAGGAGATACAGGAGAGAGTAAATATTCCCGTGTAGGAAGCGCTTATGCGTCTATAAAAGCTCCTGTGGTTCTGATGAGCGCAGCAGAGGTTAATTTCATCAAAGCAGAAGTGTATCATAGAGCATCTAATGCAGCAAGTGCGCAGACAGCCTATGAAGCAGCGATTACACAGGATTTCGCAGCATTAGGTTTATCTTCTTCTGCAGCGGCATATTTAGCAAATGCGAATGTAGCTTATAATGGGACTTTACAGAGAATCATGGAGCAAAAATGGATTACCATGTTCCAAGCATCTTATGAGTCTTGGGTAGATTGGAGAAGAACAGGCTTCCCAGCTCTCACACCAGCAGCGAGCAATGTTACTTCTAATGTAATCCCGAGAAATCTGCCATATCCAGATGTAGAAATCAATTCAAACCGTGCCAACTTAGTAGCAGGTCCAGGGATTCCGATTCCATATACAGGGCTGAGCAATAGAGTTTGGTGGGATAACTAATAACCTCTTCATTTTTAACTAATTTTTTATAAAGGAAGTCTCTTTTTCAGGGATTTCCTTTATATTTTTTATCTTTGCAATTATTTTATTTATTATGGTTAGAGAGATATTACTTGAAAAAATACAGAAAGTTTTAGCAGAGAGTTTTGGTTTGGCGGATTTCGTTCCTGAAATTCAGCAGACAAAACCTGATTTTGAAGGAGATTTTACGGTCGTGACATTTCCTTTGGTTAAAGTTTTGAAGAAAAGTCCAGATATCATCGCTACAGAACTTGGCGACAAGATACTTTCGGAGGTGGATTTTGTGGAAAATTATAACATTGTGAAAGGTTTTCTTAACCTAAAATTAAAGGACAATGTTTTCCTGCAAAGTTTTAAAAATCTTTCCGAAAATTTAGAGAAAATCACGCCTAAGAATGAAACCATTATGGTGGAATATTCTTCGCCGAATACCAACAAACCTTTGCATTTAGGACATATTAGAAATAATCTTTTAGGTTTTTCTATCGCTAATATTTTGAAAGAAGAGGGCTATAATGTCATCAAAACCCAAATCATCAATGATAGAGGAATCCACATTTGTAAATCTATGCTGGCGTGGGAAAAATTCGGAAATGGAGCAACGCCAGAATCTACACAAACCAAAGGAGACAAGTTGGTAGGAAATTACTATGTGGAATTTGACAAATATTACAAAGCAGAAATAGCCCAGCTGAAAGAACAAGGCATGGACGAAGAAACGGCTAAAAAACAAGCGGCATCTATTTTAGAGGCTCAAAAAATGCTTCTGGACTGGGAAAATGGCGATGAAAAAGTAAGAAACCTTTGGGAGAAAATGAACGCTTGGGTTTATGCAGGATTTGCAGAAACTTATAAGCGCCTTGGGGTAGATTTTGACCAAGTTCAATACGAAAGCCAAACTTACCTTTTGGGTAAAGATTTGATAAAAGAAGGTCTGGACAAAGGCGTTTTCTTCACCAAAGAAGATGGCTCTGTATGGTGCGACCTTACCGATGAAGGCTTGGATGAAAAACTTCTCCTTCGTGGAGATGGCACTTCTGTCTATATCACGCAGGATTTAGGAACGGCAGTAGGGCGTTTCGCGGATAATGATATACAGAGACTTATCTACACGGTGGGAAATGAGCAGGATTATCATTTTCAGGTTTTGTTTAAAATCCTTAAAAAACTCGGCTACAGCTGGGCGGAGCACCTTTACCATCTATCCTACGGGATGGTGGAACTTCCTAACGGGAAGATGAAATCTCGTGAAGGAACGGTGGCAGATGCCGATGACCTGATGCAGGAAATGTATCTTACAGCAAAAGAAAAAGCGCAGGAACTTGGAAAACTGGAAGCGCTGACCGAAGAGGAAAAAGAAAAATCTTATGAAATCGTAGGTCTTGGAGCGTTGAAATATTTTATGCTAAAAGTAGATCCGAAGAAAAAAATGCTTTTCAATCCAGAGGAAAGTGTGGATTTCAATGGGAATACAGGACCTTTCATTCAGTATGCTTACGCCAGAATTCAGTCTTTACTGAAAAGAGCCGAAGGAACGGATTTCAATTTCTCTGAAAATATCGCCCTTAGTGAGAATGAGAAAGAACTCATCATTGCTCTCAGCGAATACAAGGAAACTGTAAGCAAAGCGGCGGCGGCACTCAGCCCTGCTCATTTGGCTAATTATGTTTATGAAGTGGTGAAACTCTACAATGCTTTTTACCAAAACAATCCGATTTTGAACAATGAAAACGAAGATGTGAAGAAATTCCGACTATATCTGTCCCAGCTCACAGGTGTGGTGATTAGAAGGTCTTTACATCTGCTCGGAATAGGCGTGGTGGATAGAATGTAAAAGTGACGGAAAGCTGCCGCAGAGATGTTTTGCCTTTCCGTCAAATTTTAGAAAGTCTCGGAAGAATTTATTTTACCATTTAAAAACTTACAGAAGGCTGCCGCAGAGATGTTTCACCTTTCTGTAAAGTTACAGAAGGTCGCCGCAAAGATGTTTGGGCTTTCTGTAAACTTACAGAGGGTTGCCGCAAAGATGTTTTACCTTTCTGTAAAGTTACAGAGGGTCGCCGCAAGATGTTTGAGCATTCTGTAAAGTTACAGAAGGTTGCCGCAAAGATGTTTGGACTTTCTGTAAGAAAAAAGGAACGGAAAATAAAAATCCCCCGCATCTTTTTTCTTTTGAGCGAGGGATTTTCGTTGAGGTTTTAAAATTATTTTATCAGCTTTTTAAGATAATCGCCATAGCCGCTTTTTCCGTATTTTTCGGCAGATTTCAGCAGCTGTTCTTTGTTGATAAATCCTTTTTTGTAGGCAATCTCTTCGATGCAGGAGATTTTCACGCCTTGTCTTTTTTCAAGAACTTTTACGAATTCAGACGCCTCGTGAAGGGAATCAAAAGTTCCTGTATCCAGCCAAGCTGTTCCTCGGCTCATCACACCTACTTCTAATTGGCCTTTTTCAAGATAAATTTTATTGATATCGGTAATTTCCAATTCCCCTCTCGCCGAAGGTTTTAGGTTTTTAGCATATTCCACCACAGAATTATCGTAGAAATAAAGACCAGGCACGGCGTAGTTGGACTTCGGTACGGCAGGTTTATCATCTATGGAAACGGCTTATTGGAGTTCGTCAAACTCTACCACACCATATCTTTCGGGGTCGGAAACAGGGTAGGCAAATACACAGCCACCTTTCACTTGGGTTTTGCTTTCCAGCAGCTGAGGAAGACCAGAACCGTAGAAAATATTATCGCCCAAAACCAGCGCCACAGAGTCTGTTCCGATGAACTCCTCTCCTAAAATAAACGCCTGAGCCAGCCCATCTGGAGAAGGCTGAATTTTGTACTCAAACTTACACCCGATTTGTGAGCCGTCTCCCAATAGTTTTTTGAAAGCCTCTTGGTCGTGCGGCGTAGTGATGATGAGTATCTCCCGAATCCCTGCCAATAGAAGGGTAGAAATAGGGAAATAAATCATAGGCTTGTCATATACGGGCATTAACTGCTTACTTACTGCGATGGTGAGCGGGTAGAGCCTTGTCCCAGAACCTCCCGCGAGAATAATTCCTTTCATAGTATTTTATTATTTTAGAAACTTGTTATAATCATTTTTATTTTTCACCAAATGTAAAGAATTGTTAGCATAATCAAAGACATAAAAAGGAAAATTTATATTGTCTTTTTCTAAAATAAATCCTGTTTCGGTTTCTTTGATTTTTTAGTTTTTTGAAAAAATAGTTTTTTCTATTCTCATAATTCTTTTATAGTGTTGATGATGTATTCCACCTGTTCATCGGTAAGTTCGTAGAACAGAGGAAGCCTCACAAGACAATCAGAAAACATATCTGAGTTTGGAAGCTCACTTTTTCGGGTAGAATATTTTTCATAATAAGAACTTTTGTGCAGTGAAAGATAATGGAAAACGGATAGAATACCTTTGTCTTTTAGGTGTTGGATGAATCTCGTTCTGTCATCTACATTATCACAAACGAGATAAAACATATGGGCATTGTTAGTCGCATATTTTGGAACGAGAGGAAGTTTCGGTTTTTTAATCGAAACAGGTTCAAAGCTGGAAAGCCCATCATAATAACGATTCCAAATTTTGATTCTTTTATCCTGAATATCTCTCATGTTTTCTATCTGAGCCCAAAGGAAAGCAGAGATAATTTCACTCGGTAAGAAAGAAGAGCCTGTATCTACCCAGCTGTATTTATCTACTTCGCCTCTGAAAAACTGCGAACGGTTTGTTCCTTTTTCCCAGATGATTTCGGCTCTTTGGATGAATCGGTCATCGTTGATGCAGAGCATGCCGCCTTCACCTGAAATAATATTTTTGGTTTCATGAAACGAAAAAGCAGAAAGATGCCCAATGCTTCCCAATGCTTTTTTTGTTCCATCTTTGGAAATATAGTAGCTGTCTATGGCTTGTGCGGCATCTTCTATTACGATGATTCCGTGCTTATTAGCTATGGACATTATTTTATCCATATCACAAGCTACCCCAGCATAATGAACCACCACGATTGCTTTGGTTTTTTCTGTGATTAAAGCCTCTATTTGGTCAGCATCTATATTAGGATTATCAGAATAAGAATCTGCAAAAACGATATCTGTGCCTTGTCTTACGAATGCCAATGCTGTGGACACGAAAGTAAAACTAGGAACAATGACCTCATCACCTTCCTTGATATCTGCTAAAATAGCAGCCATTTCTAATGCATCTGTGCAGGAAGTGGTAAGCAGTGTTTTTTTGAAGCCAAATTCTTTTTCAAAGAATTCTTGACATTTTTTAGTGAAGAGCCCGTTTCCAGAGATTTTCCCTGATTTTACAGCATCTTCTATATATTGAACTTCTTTACCAGTAAGGTAAGGTTTGTTAAATGATATCATAGGGTATAGTATAAAAATTTTATATCATTAAAGATTATTGGAATTATTGCAATGATGATAACTAATAACAATTTATTATTACTAAGTTTCAAATATCGGCAACCTGTCAAAACCGAGATAAAAAGCATCATTTCTATTCCTGAAAGCCAGCGCGTTTCTACATGAGAATAAGCCACAAAACAAAATATAAAACAAAAGTATAAAAAAGGCAGCAAAAAGAAATTTTTTCTAAACAAAAATATTAAAGGAATGAGTATAAAACCACCTATTGTCTTAAAGTAGAATTTGAAAAGAAAAAGCAGATTAAACAAAGTCATTTTTATGAGTTGTACAGGATGGTTGAAAACAACATCTAGGAATCCTTTCGGAAGGCTGTTTTCTCCATTTTGTTTTAAATATTCTCTTACATCATCAAAGGTATTAGCCCTCCAAATAGACCATGGTCTGATATTAAAAATACCAGTACTTTTTTCTATTTCTGTGATAGCTAAATGGTTTTTCTGAATCCAGTTGACATCTTCAGGGTTTTTGTTGTAAAAGCTAAGACCATTTCCTGCTATGATAGAAGGGAAATGGATGATAAGTATAGTGAAAACGAGAGGAATAAAGAAATAGATTAGGTTTTTCACTCTTGCATTAGAATAGTATATCATGTATAAAACGAAAGGGAAAAACAGAATGGCTATTTCACGGGTACCAAGACACAATCCAAGTATAAAACCTATGATAGAAAAATAATAATGTTTAGGTGATTCAATATTTTTAATGGAAAAGTATATTATGATAAGGTATAACAATCCCATAAACGAATCATCATTGGCTAAAATATTAATGAATTTTTGGCTGATGATATAAAAAATATAAATACTACAAAGGAAGTAGGTGAAAAAGATGTTAATATCCAACCTAATAGATATTTTGTATAATAAATATACACCTAAAATAATGGTCAAAATAATGCACAAACTATTGAATATAATAAAAGTCTCTTTAACATCTCCAACTAGCAAATAGATAGGATAAAGAGCAAAATTATACATTACAGAAGTTCCTTTTTCTATTTCAAAATATGCTCCATTGGAAATAAATCTTTGGAATAGTTCCATATATAGATCTCCATCTGTGATAGCACTCCAGTCTTTATTTAAAAAGAGAAAAGCACAGATTCCTATTTTTAGTAATAGAAAAGGAACAAGCACAAAATAGAAATTTATAGTTTTCATCTTAGTTTATATAAAAATTATAATCTTGAATATTTTTTTTCTTTAAGCATCAAAAATTTTTTCTCTATATAATTATATGAAAAATAACTAATTAAAAGAGTGATTCCGATGGTTAAAATATACTGCATGACGAGTAGAAAAATCATTGCTCCTCCACTATTTATAGGGAATATAACCGTTTTTAAATATTCTAAAACAGGAAAAACTAAAAACATAATAAAAGGGTGATACATATATATTCCGTAAGATATTTTTCCCATTTCATCAAAAATCTTTGAACGAAAATAAAAATGATTATTAACCGTCAAAATAATAAAAGACAAGAAAAATATACTGATAACAAAAGACTGCGTATATTTATCAAAAACAGGAAAAAATGATAGGATAAGGATGATGAGTAAATTGATAATATAGAAAATCTTTTTATCTATGATGGGACTGATTTTTTTGAAATAAGACGAATTAATAAACAGTCCACCAATACAGCCTATAAATAAATATTCATATCTAAAAACAGCAAAAAAATCTACTTTGAAGAAAAAATTTAAAATAAAAATCAGAATTATACTAGACAACAACCATAAATAAGGTTTAATTCTAAAAACAAATAATAATAAAACAGGCCAAAATAAATAAAATTGTTCCTCAATAGATACAGACCATGTCTGAGAGCCGCCTACTAATGTAATACCTTCGGAAAGTCCATAATTAGATAAAAATCCTAAATAAGACCAAAAAGTTTTTGGTGAACCATAATCTGTAGTGAGAACCGTTTTGTAATAGGTGTTTGGGAAAGTTTCAAATAAGCCGAAATAAGCCGAAATGAAGGGAATAACAAACAAAGAAAGCCCTATGATAATGTAGTATAAAGGCCAGATTCTTAGAACCCGTCTCATATAGAATTTTTGAAAATCAAAAACGCCAAATTTCTTTTTTTCTCGAACGATTAAATGTGTGATTAGAAAACCACTTAATACAAAGAAAAAATATACAGAGTGCTTCCCCAAAGACTGGATGAAATGATGAAAGTGCGTATTATTTGCAAGGGAATATGTGTTGTTTAGTGATGCGTTTCTATCATCATATTTTAGTAGCTCTATATGATGAACCAAAACTCCCAGTGCTGCAACAGCCCGAAGTTCATTCAGCCCTTTTAGAAAGATATTGTCGTTTTTCATCATCTTACAAATCTTGCAGGATTTCCTACATATAGTCCTTTTTCTTCGATGTTTTTTATTACAACTGTCCCGCCTCCTGTTCTTGTTCCTTCAGTGATAGATATATTGTCTATTATTATAGAATTTATGCCTATTATACATTGTTCTTTTATGTCCACAAATCCCGCTATAGAGACACATGGAGAGATAAAGGAATGAGTTCCCACTGTCGTGTCATGAGCAATACTGCTGGAAATATTAATCAAAACATTATTTCCTATTTTTACATTTTGGTCAATCACGCATCTTGGATAGATGACTGTTCCAGCTCCTATTTCAGCGGAAGGATCTACATAGCATGAGGAATGAATAAAACTATAAAAAGGGATGTTATTCTGATATTTTTCGAATAGCATCTTTCTGGTATTCATGTGGTTATATCCTACACCAATCAGCAGTTCATCAAAACTATTTTTAGAATATTCGTCTAAAATATCATTAGTCCCGCCAATAACAGGAATAGAGTCGATGATAGTTCCTTTTGGCTGGAAATCATCAAAAAAAGCAACCACTTTATCCTCTGTATCCG
>CAUQOP010000009.1:0-12693 GCA_963519505.1 uncultured Flavobacteriaceae bacterium
TTACGAAACTTAATAATGTTTATATCGTTCTCCTTGTGGTTTCGGTGCTTTGGATGGGTGCGATTGGCTTCATTGATGACTATCTCAAGAAAATCAAAAAAAACAAAGATGGTCTGAGTGGTAAGTTCAAAGTGATTGGTCAGGTGGGCTTAGGTCTTATTGTGGGAGTAACGATGTATTTCCATGAAGGAGTGGTTATTAAACGAGAAGTTCCAGACCTGCCACAGGCAACACAGCACAGCGTGGTAGAAAAATTCTCTGCTGAAGAAAAAGCGATAATTTCTACAGTTCCTTTCGTTAAAAATAATGAGTTTGATTATAGTAAAGTTCTTTTCTGGATGGATGAGCAGGATGCTCAGAAATGGTCTTGGATAGTATTCATTCCTGTGGTTATTTTCATTGTGACAGCAGTTTCTAACGGAGCGAATATCACCGATGGGATAGATGGTCTCGCAGCTGGGACAAGTGCAGTGATACTGCTTACTTTGGCGTTTTTTGCGTATGTTTCAGGGAATATCATTTTTGCGGATTATCTTAATATAATGTTTATCCCAGACACGGGCGAAACTACCATTTTCACGATTGCACTCGTAGGAGCGGTTATCGGATTTTTCTGGTATAATACCTATCCAGCGCAAGTATTCATGGGAGATACAGGAAGTCTGATGCTGGGCGGAGTAATCGCGGTTTTGGCGATTATCCTTAGAAAAGAACTATTGATTCCTGTGCTTTGTGGAATCTTTTTGGTGGAAAATCTTTCAGTGGTTTTGCAGGTGTTGGTTTTCAAATACAGAAAGAAAAAACACGGGCTGGAATATGCGCAGAACAACCGATTGTTTAAGATGTCGCCTCTTCATCACCATTATCAGAAATGTGGTTATCACGAAAGTAAAATCGTGAATAGAATGATTATCATAGGTGTGATTTTGGCGGTAATTTGTTTAATAACCTTGAAAATAAGATAAATTTAAATTAAAATGGGATTCTTTTCAAAATTGTTTGGAGGCAAAAATGAGGATGAAATAGATTTCAATATTTATTTGGAGTTTGCTAAATTGATTAGCCTTGATGACAAAAAAGTTTTATCAGAGGTTAAAGAACTGATTACTAATACAGATGCATTTATTTCAAAGAATAAAGAGTTCTATGAAAATAGAGGAATAGACCTAGATAAATGGAAAAAATCAAGGCTCATTTGGATGGGTTTTGCAGATATTTTGATTAGTAATGGTTATGCGGAGGAGTTTGACTGGAAATGTGAATTGGAGAGCTTTGAGTTTTTGCTGACAGAGTTAAAATCATTTAAGGCTTACGCTCTGGAACTTCCTCCATTGGCTGAAGATAAACACGATGTTTATGGGTGGATAAGCGCTATCAATACGGCTTGGCACGGGTATGGAGTTTATCTCATGCAGATGTATATAGACAGTGACAGCTATGTGATTTTCCCTATTGAAGCCAGCAAAACAGAATTTCTAGAAACAGAGAGCAAAAAGATAAATGAAATGTTCATGATTTGTTAATATAGAAAAAAATGAAAATAATAATATTAGGTGGCGGTGAAAGTGGCGTAGGAGCAGCTGTTTTAGCGAAGAAAAAAGGACTGGAAGTTTTCCTTTCGGATCGTGGCGTTATTAAGGAGCATTATAAACAGCAGTTGCAGGCAGAAGGGATAGATTTTGAAGAAGGAATGCATAGCGAGGAGCGGATTTTAGCCGCGGACTGGGTTATTAAATCACCTGGGATACCAAAGAAAGCACCTTTAATTCAAAAGATTAAAGAAAAAGGAATCCGCCTGTCATCAGAGATAGAATTTGCCGCAGAGTTTACCGATGCCAAAATCGTTGCCGTAACGGGAAGCAATGGTAAAACGACCACCACATCGCTGATTTATCACATTCTGAAAAACAGCGGACTAAATGTAGGACTTGGCGGAAACATCGGTAAAAGTTTTGCGATGCAGGTGGCTACAGAAAATTTTGAATATTATGTATTGGAAATCAGTAGTTTCCAGCTGGATGATGTTCAGCATTTTAGACCATATATTAGTTTGCTTTTGAACTTGTCGCCAGACCATTTGGACCAGTATAATTATAATTACGAAGAATATGCATTAGCAAAATTCCGAATTGCTGAAAATCAGGAGAATGACAACTATTTCATTTACAATAAAGATGATGAAATGAGCATGAAACTCCTTCAAGAACTTAATTTGAGAGTGAAAAAAATTCCGTTTTCCATGAAGGAAAAACTTGATGAGGGAGGTTATTCTGTGGATGAAAATTTGGTGGTTAAACTTCGTGAAGAATTTTCTATGAAAATAGAAGATTTGGCTCTCGTAGGGAAGCACAATGTAGCTAATAGCCTCGCAGCGAGTATTGCGGGTAAATTGTTGAATATCAGTAATGAAAGTATTAGGAATTCATTGATGACTTTTCAGGCAGTAGAGCATAGATTGGAAGAAGTGGCGGAGAGAGAAGGCGTGAAATACATTAATGACAGTAAGGCTACCAATGTAAATGCCACATATTACGCATTGGAAAGCATGAAGCGACCAGTGATTTGGATAGTGGGAGGAGTGGATAAAGGGAATGACTATTCTGAAATAGCAGATTTGGTGAAGAAAAAAGTAAAGGCTGTTATCTGTATGGGTCTGGATAACTCTAAGATTATCAGTTTTTTCCAAGGGATGAAAGAAAATATCTATGATACATCGAGTATGGAAGAGGCTGTCCGTACAGCGAAGAAATTAGCCCAAAATGGAGATGCTGTGCTGTTGTCTCCGTGTTGTGCAAGTTTTGACTTGTTTGATAACTACGAGGATAGGGGCAGAAAATTTAAAACAGAAGTTTTTAAGTAAAAAAGAAACTTATAAATGGCTCAAAATAAAACACAAAGCAGAAATTTTTTTAAAGGAGATAAGGTATTGTGGTATATTATCATCGCAATATCTATTTTCTCTTTTTTCCCTGTTTATTCTGCAAGTACGAATTTACAATATATCGTAGGGGAAGGAACAACAATTCGCCATTTAGGAAAACACGCAGGGCTTATTCTGTTTGGACTTGGTATAATGGCTGGGGTTACCCATTTTATAAAATATGAATGGATTGGAAAATTGAGCGGATTAGTCCTAATTATAATGGTACCTGTTTTATTATTAGCGAGTTATTTTGGGAGTAATATTGGCGGAGCAAGTGCAGGTCGGTGGGTTTCACTTGGACCAGTAAGATTTCAGCCATCTACATTTGCTTATTTAGTACTGATAGTATATCTCTGCCGTCATTTGGCGAAAAATATGCCTAAAAATAAGGAAGAAATTTCCTATTTGAATCATGCTTTGATTATTGTGCCTATTTTGATGATATTTGGTTTGATTGCGAAGGATAATGGTTCTACAGCACTTATGATTTTGATAATGTCCATAGTAGTATTGGTTGTGGGACAGTATCCGTTGAAATATATCATAAGGCTCGGAGCAATTGCTGTTGTAGGGATTACGATGTTTTTATTTGTAGCATTGAATACGAATATTTTCAAGAATACCCGTGTTCATACTTGGATTAGTAGGGTGGAAACCTTTGTCAGTTCAGATAAACTCAATGAATCCGAAAATGAAGCATTAAAAGCTAAAAATTACCAAATCAATCAAGCAAAGGCAGCGATAGTGCATGGAGGACTTTTAGGAGTGGGGCCAGGGAAAAGCGCATTGAAGCAGTCTCTTCCTCAGTCTGCATCGGATTTTATTTTTGCCATCATTGTTGAAGAATATGGACTTTTGGGAGCAACTATGTTGATGGCCGCCTACTTTATCATACTGATGCGGATAGTCATCATCGCTACTAAAATACCGACATTTTATGGGTCTTTATTGGTTTTATCAATAGGGATGATGATATTTCTACAGCTGGCGGTGAATATTGCCGTTGCGGTGAATATTATCCCTGTTACAGGGCAGCCGCTTCCATTGATAAGTTATGGGGGGACTTCTATGCTGGTTACCTATATTCAGCTTGGAATAGTTTTAAATATCAGTTCAAGGATACAAGTTCTAGGCGAGGAAGGTCTGGGAGAAAAACAAATAGCCAAAGAAATGAATGATATTGCATAGATTATTGTCATTTTTGAAAAATAAAAAGAAATGGAACATCAAGATAAAACTAATGAACAACGAAAAATAAGAGTTTTGATGAGTGGCGGCGGCACAGGAGGACATATTTTCCCTGCTGTGGCGATAGTCAACGAGATTAAAAGCAGATTTCCCAATGCTGAGTTTTTGTTCGTGGGAGCGAATGGAAAAATGGAAATGGAGAAAGTTCCTCAGGCTGGATATAGAATAGAAGGACTGAATATCGCAGGGTTTGACAGAGGAAATTTGCTTAAAAACATCGGTCTTCCTTTTAAAATTATTTCCAGTTTGTGGAAAGCGAGAAAGATTATTAAAAACTTTAAACCAGATTTTGCTGTCGGAACGGGCGGTTTTGCTTCTGGCCCTGCTTTGTATATGGCATCATCCCTCGGCGTTCCGATTTTTGTACAGGAACAAAACTCCATTTTAGGGAAAACCAATCAGTTTCTTGGAAGAAGAGCCAAAGCCGTTTTCATGGGCTATCCCAATATTAGCCGTTTTCTTCCTGCGGTATTCACAGGAAATCCTATCCGCGAAAATATCGTTACAGATATTATAAATACTAGCGAAGCGAAGCGAAAAATGGGCTTAGACCCAGATAAACTTACCATTCTTTCTGTGGGCGGTTCATTAGGTTCAAAAACTCTGAATAATGCTTGGAGAGAGCTTTTACCTAAATTAAAGGGAAAAAACATCCAGTTGGTATGGCAAACAGGAAAGCTTGAATATCAGGATATTACATCACAATGTGGAAATAGTGAGCAAGGAATTCAAATCAAGGAGTTTATCTCAGATATGGCATTAGCGTATTCGGCGGCGGATGTGATCGTGTCAAGAGCGGGGGCTATCGCGATTTCTGAGCTGGCAGTAGTAGGGAAGCCTATTCTTTTGGTGCCGTTCCCTTATGCAGCGGAAGACCATCAGACCAAAAATGCGATGGCTTTGGTGGAAAAAAATGCAGCCAAAATGGTCAAAGATTCCGAAATGGAGGAGAAATTCTGGAATACACTAATGGAAATCTGCGAAGATGAGAATTTGAGAAAAGAAATGTCCAGCAATCTAAAATTCTTTGCAAAACCAAATGCAGCAAAGGAAATTGTGGATGAAATTTTTAAGATATTAAAAACCAAATAACCAATGTGTAGATATGCGATGGTTTCTTACAAACCGCATTATGCATGTTTTAATTGTAGGAAAATCTTTAAAAGAAGGCTTTTTTATGACATCAGAGAAGGCAGGCAGAATGATATAGCCAAATGCCCTCAATGTGGCAAACCTATGGCAGATATGGGACTAGATTTTGTTTCGCCATCTAAAAATGATAAAAAAGCGTGGGAGCATATCCAAAAACTCTATCAAGTAGGGATTACCTTTCATTCCTGTGGCTGCTCAGGACCTGGCTATATCCCGCAGGACAGAGATGCGCTTCTTGCCTATTTTAAAGGAATTAGGGAAGGGTATGAAGAACAGCTTAAGTTTTTTAGAAGTAGAACAGAACCAGCGAGTAAAGCTGAAATACAAAGGGATAATGACAAAAATTTTTATTACATCTGTCGAATTCCTTCAAAACTAAAATCAAAAAATGGTTTTGTAAAAAATGAAGATGCCATTGATTTTTGGATTGGTAAAATAAAAGAAGTGGAAGAAAAAATAGCGAAAATTTGAATTAGAATATCAGTGATGAAACAATATAAAAACTTTTATTTCATAGGAATTGGCGGAATAGGAATGTCTGCCCTTGCGAGATATTTTAAAAGTCTGGGAAAGAATGTTTTAGGATATGATAAAACAGAAACCAAACTAACTAAAAAACTGCAAGAAGAAGGAATTGCTATCCAGTTTCAAGAAGAAATTACTGAGGAAATCAGCGCTTTAGATAAGGCTGAAACGCTTGTGATATTTACACCAGCGATTAAGGAACTGCAGATTTTGGACTATTTCAATCAGCAGGGATTTTCAGTTTTAAAACGAGCAAAAGTCTTGGGAATGGTCACCGAAAATACCGAATGCATCGCAGTGGCGGGAACTCACGGGAAAACGACCACTTCCTGCCTTGTGGCTCATCTCTGCAAGGAAGCTGGACTTCCGTTTTCGGCTTTTTTAGGCGGAATTTCGGAGAATTTTGGGTCTAATTTTATGTTTAATGGCAATCAATATTCCGTTTTGGAAGCCGATGAATACGACCGAAGTTTTCTCAATCTGTCACCAGACTGGGCGATAATCACTTCTACGGATGCTGACCATCTCGATATATATGGCGACAAAGAAACTATAGAACAGGGCTTTGAGGATTTTGCGAATTTGGTTCCAGATGACCGCCAGCTTTTTGTAAGAAAAGGAATAAAAATTGCCAGAAATGCTCAGACTTATGCAGTGAATGAGAAGGCGGATTATTATTCTGACAACCTCCAAATGAAAGGCGAAAAAATCAGTTTTGATTTCCATACAAAAGATGGAGAAACTCACCAGTTTGAATGGGAAATTCCAGGGATTCACAATGTGGAAAATGCCACAGGAGCATTGGCTCTGCTTCATCATCTTGGAGTGGATTTTGAGGTTTTGAAGAAAGCAATAGCTGGTTTCAAAGGGATAAAACGGCGTTACACCAGACATAAATTTGCCGATGGAAAAATCTATGTGGATGACTACGCCCACCACCCGACAGAGCTGAATGCAGTGATAAATTCTATCCGAGAATTTAATCCTGAGAAAAAACTTTTGGTGGTTTTTCAGCCGCATCTTTTCAGCAGAACGAAGGATTTTGCTGATGGTTTCGCAGAAAGTCTGTCCAAAGCAGATGAACTGTTACTTCTAGATATTTACCCAGCGAGAGAATTACAAGAAAATTTTTCCGAAATTACTTCCGAGTGGTTGTTAGAAAAAGTAAATTTGCAAAATAAAGAAGTTTCTACCCTTGCGGCTACATTTGATAAAATCAAAAGTAAGGATTTTGATGTTCTGCTCACGGTAGGTGCAGGAAATATAGACACCCTCTATGACGGTATAGTGGAGTGGATGGAGAATAGATAAGAATGAAAAAGAAGTATAGGTTTTTGAAAATCATTTTCGTAGCGGGAATTTGGATATTTCTGCTCAGATTTTCTTTACAAAGGTTTAATAATAGACCTGTGGAGGATATCGTGGTGAAAATGCTACAAAAAGAACCTGTATCTTTTATCAATGATAAAATTGTCAGAGAAATCATAAGAAAGGAAAATCCGACAAATAGGATAGGCGACCTGAATATTTTGTCCTTGGAAAGGGCGATAAGAGCAATGCCCATGGTGGATAGTGCGAATGTTTACTTGAAACTAAATGGTCAATTAAATTTGGATATTAGCCAGAGAATTCCTATTTTTCGGCTTTCAAAAAAAGACCAATCTTTTTATGTGGATGAAAAAGGGGTGGAATTCCCTGCATCTAACAATTATTCCTATCAGTGTATGCTGGTTTCTGGGAAGGTAAATCCAGAGGAATATCCCATGCTGGTGGAGCTTGTGAAAATCATAAACAGGGATGATTTTAGTAAAAATTTCTTTGTAGGGATTAGCAAAAAGGGGAATGATTATTATCTGATGACCAATGAAGGAAACTATGTTGTAGAACTAGGAAGGCTGGAAAATTTAGGGTTTAAGATAAAAGGGTTTAAGACTTTTGTAGAAAAATATTTGATTTATCAAGACCAAATGAAATATTCAAAAATTTCAGTAAAATATGATAATCAGATAGTGACTACTTTGCGAAAGGGGAATGAAGATAAAGAATCCAAAGAAAGAGTCTATAAACCCGAAGAAAAAAGTAAAGAGGAGCTGAAGGAAGGTTCTAGTAGCGAGAACAAAAAAGAAGAAACAAAACCAAAATCTGAGAAATCAGAGGAAAACAAAGATAAAAAGAAATAGTAAAAACACGAATATTAGATGGAAGCAAATGAATATTCAGTAGGACTAGATATAGGGACGACAAAGATAGTAGCCATAGTAGGGCGTAGAAGTGCTCATGGGAAGATAGAGGTGATGGGAGTAGGAAAGAGCAAAAGCCTAGGTGTACGAAAAGGTATAGTGCATAACATCGCTCATACCATTAGTTCCATTAAAGCTGCTATCAGCGAGGCAGAAAAGTCAGCAAAAGTTCCTATCAAAAAAGTAACTGTAGGTATTGCAGGGAAACATATCCGTTCCTTACAGCATACAGATTATATAGGGAGACAAGACCCAGAGTCCTATATCACAGAAGTGGATATATCAAAACTAAAAGAGCAGGTTAAGAAAATAGCTGTGCATCCAGGTGAAGAGATTATCCATGTCCTTCCACAAGAATATAAAGTAGATTCTGAAGAAGAAATTATAGAACCAATAGGTATGCATGGAACTCGTCTAGAAGCTAAGTTTCATGTGGTAGTGGGACAGATGGCATCTATCAAGAATGTGGTTCGATGTGTCAAAGAAGCAGGTTTAGAGCTGGAAGCTTTGACTTTGGAGCCGCTGGCATCTGCTGAGGCTGTTCTTACTCAAGAGGAGAAAGAAGCAGGAGTAGCTATTGTAGATATAGGAGGAGGAACTACTGATGTAGCTGTTTTTAAGGATAATATTATCCGTCATACTTGCGTTATCCCTTATGGAGGAGGAATCATCACGGAGGATATCAAGGAAGGGTGTTCTATTATAGAAAAACACGCAGAGCAGTTAAAGATAAATTTTGGTTCAGCGGTTCCTGAATTAGAAAAAGAAAATGCTTATGTTACCATACCAGGACTTCATGGAAGAGAAGAGAAGGAAATTTCTTTGAAATCCCTTGCAAGTATTATCAGTGCGAGAGTAGAGGAAATCCTAGAGATGGTAAATAATGAATTAAAATCCTATGGAGCTTATGAAATGAAGTCCTATGGCATCAATGAGCAGAAAAGAAAACTCATCGCAGGGATGGTGCTTACAGGAGGAGGTTCTAACCTGAGAAACCTTCGTCAGTTGGCAAATTATGTGACAGGATTTGATTGTAGAATAGGCTATGCTAATGAGTATATCATTAATGATAAAAACCAGCTTTTGAGAAGTCCAGAGTATTCTACAGCTATTGGATTACTAATGGAGAGTCTTAGAATCAATGAAAAACAAGAAAATATAGAGATAGAACGCAAAAAAGAGGAGGTTTCTAAACCAGTAGAAGAAGTAGCTCCAAAACCAGTGGAGAAGCAGCCTGAAACTGTATCAACAAAAGAGGTTCAAGAAGAACCTAAAAAAGAAGCATGGAGTGTGCGTTTCATGAAAAAGTTTAAGAATTTTTTTGAGGAAGAAGAAAATTAATTAAAAGAAAACAATAAAAACAAGGATATAAAAAGATAACATAAACTATGGGAGGTTTTAATCAAGATATAGAAATAGACTTCAAAGCACCTAAAGACAGATCATCTATCATTAAAGTAATTGGTGTAGGTGGTGGAGGAAACAATGCACTACAACACATGTACGAAAGAGGCATCCATGGAGTTGATTTCATCGTACTAAATACAGATGCACAGGCATTGGACGAGCATTCCGTTTCTAATAAAGTTCAGCTTGGGACACGAACAACAGAAGGACTTGGTGCGGGAGCAGATCCAGAAGTAGGAGAAAAGGCTGCTATCGAAAGTATGGATGATATCCGAGAAGCTCTTGGTCATAATACCAAAATGGTCTTTATCACCGCAGGTATGGGTGGTGGTACAGGTACGGGTGCTGCGCCAGTGGTAGCTCAGGTTGCTAAAGAGTTGGGTATTCTTACGGTAGCTATTGTAACTTTGCCTTTTGATTTTGAAGGAAAAAGAAGATTAGAACAAGCTCATTCTGGATTAGAAAAACTAAGAGAAAATGTAGATTCTTTGATTATTATTAATAATGATAGACTAGCAGAACAATATCCTGATTTAGACTACGAAGAAGCGTTTTCTCAAGCCAACGAAGTGCTGACTAACGCAGCGAAAGGTATGGCAGAGGTCATTACCGCTCCGTTTAAAGTTAATATAGACTTCCGTGATGCTAAAACTGTCCTTGAAAATTCAGGAACAGCATTGATGTCTATAGGAATAGCATCAGGAGAGAATAGAGCAGAAGATGCGGTGAAGAGAGCACTAGACTCCCCATTGTTAAATGATAATAAAATTACAGGAGCGAAAAAAGTTATGCTTCTCATTCTAAGTGGAGATGAGCATAAAGCGAAAATGAATGAAATTAAATTCATTAGTAGTTATATCCAGAATGAAGCGGGAGGAGGAAACAAGGCGGATGTTATTTTCGGAGTAGGAACAGAAGATGGATTAGGAGAGTCTATTAAGGTCTTAGTGGTAGCGACAGGATTCGCGCCTGAACATGAGAAAAATACAGCTATCCCAGCAGAGCGTATTATTCATGATTTGAATGGAGGTATTAAAAAACCAGATATACCAGTTGTAGAATCTCAACCCGTTAAAGAAACTCCTGTGAATGATGTTCGCAGACCAAGTAATAGACAAGAAGTTAGAGAAGAACAGAAACGACAGTTTTTTCGTTTAGATAATAATTCTAACTCTAACTCTAACACCAATTCTAATTCTAATTTTCCTACCAATAGTTTTTCAGTAGAAAAAGCAGAAGAAAAGTTTGATTTTCACCAGACAACTGTACTAGAGGAGAGAAGAGAGGATGATTTCGCGACAGGTTTTAAGTTCAGAGAGGAAGAAGAACCTTCTTTTTTCGAAGCGGAAGAAGAGCCAGTGAAAGAATATGATTTATTTTCTTATGCTGAGCTGGAGCCAGTTTCTTTTACATTTGATTTAGAGGAAGATAAACCAAAAGAAGAAGATTTTTCTTTTCAAGTGAAAGAAGCCCCTGTTAATTTCAGAGTGGAAATGAGAGAGGAAACTGCTCCTCAAAAAGAAGAACCAAAAGTTTCTGTAATTAATAATCAGCCTCAGCCACAAACTCATAAAAATGATTTTCCTAATGTAGAACAAAAAGAGGAATTTACCATCATTGAAAAAAGAAGAACGGAAGAGGAAGATAGCAGAATACAGGAAAGAAGAAATAAATTAAAAGAGTTTAATTCTTCTAGATTTCAAGGAAATGATGAGAAAAAAATAGACATCTACGAAATGATTCCTGCTTTTAGAAGAAGAAATATAGATGTTGATTTTGAAAATCCATTAGATAGGGAACAAAAAATATCTAGTTTTATTTCCGAAAATGACAAAGGAAAAATGGAAGTAAGACGAAATAGATTCTTAAATAAAGATGTAGATTAAAAATAAAAAACTCCACTAATTGTGGATTTTTTTTTATCTCAAAAAAACGAATTTATAGTAATATTTACTCATATAGGTCAGACCTATATTGATACTTACTCCTATAGAAAAGCCTTTTAGGTTTTTTTCAGAATCAAAAGGGATAGAATATCCGCCATAGACATTCATGAATTTCAAAAGAGAAAAACCTACGATAGGACTGAAATGTTTAGTAGAAACCATCATACCAGCATATCCGCCACCGTCGTAGTATCCTACTTTTAGTTCTGGGATAAAATGGTCTTTGCTGTCTACTCCTCTGAAATAACGCCCAAAAGCACCTATTGTGATGGATTTGTCCTGTCTTCCTGCGTTGTAGTCTATTCCTACAGCGAGTGTATTTCTTCCAATGTAGTTGTAATCCAGGCCAATAGCTGTTTTGTCAAGGATATTCCTTTTAAAAGAAAAATCTTCTTGTGCATACAATCCTACAGAAAAGGATATGAGCAAAACACTAAAAATATTTCTCAAATGATTTTTTCTATTTTCCATAATTTTCGGCTTTTTCTTGGTCAAATTCTCCTTCCCATTTTGCGATGAAAACGGAAGCCATACAGTTTCCTATCACATTCAGAGAGGTTCTTCCCATGTCCATTAGTTCATCAATTCCTAAAATAGCAGAAATGATAATCAGCGGAAGCCCAAATTGCTCAGCTGTAGCGATAAGGACAATCAGAGAGGCTCTCGGTATGGCTGCCACTCCCTTACTTGTAATCATCAATGTAAGACACATCAGTAGCTGCTGCCCGAAAGTCAATTCCATCCCAGCGGCCTGAGCCACGAATATGGATGCTAATGATAAATAAAGCGCGGTTCCATCAAGATTAAAACTATATCCTGTAGGCACCACGAAGGAAACAATTCTACGAGGCACGCCAAAGGCTTCCATATTGCTCATTACTTTAGGCAAGGCAGCATCAGAGCTTGTCGTAGCAAAAGCGATAGAAACAGGCTCTTTGATGGCAGAAATGAAGTTTTTGATTGGGATTTTCAGATACATAGCCAAAGGCAGTAATACCAGCATAACAAATGCAAATATCGCGGCATAAAGAGTCAGCAGGAGTAAGAACAAATATTTTAAAATGTCTATTCCCATATGCCCTACCGTATATGCCATCGCTGCACCTACTCCGACAGGAGCGAAATACATCACGATTTTAGTATATTTAAACATCACTTCCGCTAGACTTTCCACAAAGTCTATCATCGGCTTTTTCTTCTTTTCATCCAGCATAGCCAGTCCGATACCGAAGACCACAGAGAAAACTACAAT
>CAUQOP010000010.1:0-12509 GCA_963519505.1 uncultured Flavobacteriaceae bacterium
TCACGAAGCCCCGCAGAATGCATATGAGTAGTAATGTTAGTAATATTAACAGCATCACCTATCTGCAGACTGTCTATTTTATTAGATTTATAATTAGGCTTTTCCCTTACTTTCGCATCTGATACCATTACCTTATGGGCTATTTTTTTATCAAAAGTATAACTTCCAAAATAGACTTCTTCATTGTTCTGAGCTGATACCCAGATACAAAGAATAAAAAAACATAAAATTCCCAGCTTCTTCATTGTAAAAATTTAAGCGGTTAAAAGTAAAAAAACTTTACAAACTGACCAAAAACAAAACCTTATTCAAAAATTTTACTCCCCATCATACACGACAGGGAGTAATAATTATAAACTCAAATCTTTCTTGATTTGTTCTATTTTATGGTTTAATTTATCAACTTGACCAGCATATTCGCTCTCAGATGAAATGTTACTTTTCACAGAGAAATAGAACTTAATTTTAGGCTCCGTTCCTGATGGGCGGATGGCTACTTTCGTGCCGTCTTCTGTGTAGTATATCAGCACATTAGACTTAGGAATATCGGTCATTTCTGCTTTTTCATCTTTCACTAAATCCCATGCGGTCTGCTCCTGAAAATCTTTCACAAGAACCACTTTAGAACCTGCCAATGCTTTCACTGGATTATTACGGAAGTCTGACATCATTTTTTTGATTTCCTCTGCTCCTTCTCTTCCTTTTCTCACCACATTGACCAGCGCCTCTTGATAAAGCCCTAAATCCTTATAAATCTCTATCATATACTGGAAAATACTGCTGCCCTGAGCCTTGCACCATGCTGCTATTTCGCAGGCAAGAAGGATAGAACCGCACGAGTCCTTATCTCTCACGAAATCCCCTGTCATAAAGCCAAAACTCTCCTCTCCTCCACAGACGAATTTCTGTTTTCCTTCGGCTTCGCGAATCATTTTACCAATCCATTTAAAGCCTGTAAGTCCAGCTTTGCACTCTATTCCGTATTTTTTAGCAATATCAAAGAAAATATCTGAAGTCACAATAGTAGAACCGATGAACTCACTTCCTGTGATTTTTCCTGCTTTTTTCCATTGGTCAAGGATGTAATAAGTCAAAATCGTATTGGTCTGGTTTCCATTAAGCAGCTGGATTTTCCCTTCAAGGTTTCTAACCGCAATACCAAGTCTGTCCCCATCTGGGTCACAGCCGATAACAATATCTGCATTGGTAATTTCAGCCAATTCCGTCGCCATCGTAAGCGCCGCTGGTTCTTCTGGATTAGGGCTTTCCACTGTTGGGAAATTTCCACTTGGAATCATCTGCTCTCTCACCAAATCCACCTTTGCAAATCCAGCCTTTTTAAGGGCTTTAGGGATTGTAGTGTAAGTAGTCCCATGGATAGAAGTGAAAACGATATTCAGATTATCTCTCCCAACATTCTGATAAAGAGAGTTTTGCATACAAGCATCTATATAAACATCATCCTGCTCCTCGCCTATCCATTCTATCAAATCATCATTTCCATTAAACTTAATATCCTCAAATCTAACGGAATACACCTCTTTGATAATCGCCTCATCATTCGGTGGGACAATCTGCGCTCCATCATTCCAATAAACCTTATAACCATTGTATTCAGGCGGGTTATGCGATGCTGTGAGTACAATTCCTGCATTACATTTTTTATTTCTCACCGTGAAAGAAAGCTCTGGCGTAGGGCGGTGTTCCTTGAAAAGCAAAACATTGATCCCATTAGCCGTAAGCACATCTGCTACTATTTTCCCAAATTCTTTGGAATTATTTCTCACATCATAGGCAATAGCAACTTTGATAGTTTCGCCTTTAAACTGCTGGTGCAGGTAGTTTGCTAGCCCTTGAGTAGCCTGTCCAAGCGTATATTTATTAAGCCTGTTGGTTCCCACGCCCATCACTCCGCGCATTCCTCCTGTCCCAAATTCTAACTCTTTATAAAAAGAATCTTCCAGCTCTGCTCGATTTTCATCTATCAACTGCTGGACTTTAGTTCTTGTTTCTTCATCAAAAGACTCTGAAAGCCAAAGCCTTGCTTTTTCTATTGTTGTCATACTTTTAACTTTTATAGTTTATTTTTTTATTACTAACGCTTTATCCTCCTCCAAAACTTTCTTTACAGGATTACCCTTATAGCTTAGTTTTGCGTTATTTTTTAGTTTTCCTTCTAATTTTTCTTCGACCGAAATTTCTGCCAAAGCATTATCTTCAGCCTTGATTTTCAAGTTATTTACAAACCAATACGGCAACACCATCACAGCAGAATCCCTCATCACCACTTCTGCTTCCAGTGTTTTCCCAAACATCTCCAGCCGAGCATTATCATAGAGATTTATCTCAGCTTTATTGGATAAAATAGCGCCTACAAATTTTGTATTATCTTCCATTTTCAGGCTAAAATCATCCATCATCATTTGGCTGGAAATATTAAATTCTGCCGAATTCTGCATTTTTATTTTAGAAATTTTCCCAGAAGAATACAACATGATGTTATACACTTCCTCTCCTTCGGTTTTTCTCTTTTCGCTGATAGTCAATTCTTTATCCTTAACTTTGATTTTTAAATTTTCAAAAATATTAGGATAAGTCTCCACTGTCAGTTTATTTTCAGTGCTTTGTATATAGGACACTTTGAAATTCCCATCCAAATGCAAAGCGCTAAACTCCTCTATCTTCACCTCTTGCGTCTTTATTTCATTGCCTTCGGGCTGAATTTTCCCACAAGAAACCAGCACCAAAACAACTATTATGTAGAGGAGGTTTTTCATCTATTATTCATCAAAAATTTTATAATCTGCTCTGCTTCATCTTGGCTAAAACCATCTATTTTACGCTTTTTGTCTCCGTAATGAATCACTATCGAAGCCCATCGGTTTTTTCTCACCACTACTTCCTTTATTTTAGATTTTTCAATCTTACTTTCGGTGTTAATTAGCCAAAATTGAAGAGCAAAAATCACCAGCCAAAGCACCGCCGAAATGGTCTTAAAATGAGAAACCTTACCAAAGTCAAAATCATTCTGATACAAGTCAAACAAATAGATAGCTATAAACACAAAAGAAGCCGATAAATAAAGCAATTTATTCGTTTTCTTGTTATCTGCAATCTCGAAATATTCTGGATAACTCGTTATGGTGGTTTTCCCAAATGATATGCTGTTCATCTTAAATTTGTTCTTCTATATTATAATTTTTGTGTTCTCTATTGGTTCTGATAATCATCTCTCCAAGAAATCCTCCTATAAAAAGCAAAGTTCCCAAAATCATCATCGTCAGTGAGATGAAAAACCACGGATTATCAGCGATTAGATGTCCGTATTGTTTGTGAACATAGACAGCTATCAGTTTGGAAACTCCAAGCCAAAATGCCGAAAGGAAACCGATGATAAACATCAATGTACCGACCGCACCGAAAAAATGCATCGGGCGCCCGCCGAAACGGCTGATAAACCAAAGTGTAACCAAATCCAAAAAGCCACGGATAAAGCGCTCTGTCCCAAATTTAGAACTTCCGTAAGGTCTTGCCTGATGCTTCACTTCTTTCTCTGTAATACGCTTAAAACCAGCATTCGCCGCCAAAACAGGAATATATCGGTGCATATCGCCATAAACATCTATGGACTTTACAACTTGTTTTTTATAGGCTTTCAGACCGCAATTAAAATCGTGCAGGTGCACTCCAGAAACCTTTCTCGCTGCTGCATTGAAGAGCTTGGATGGCAGGTTTTTGGTCATCACATTATCAAATCTTTTCTTTTTCCAGCCAGACACGATGTCATAATTTCCATTGACTACCATATCGTACAGCTCTGGAATTTCCTCTGGAAAGTCCTGCAAATCAGCATCCATTGTAATCACCACATCTCCAGACACTTTCTCAAATGCCGCATGCAGCGCCTGTGATTTCCCATAATTTCTAGAAAACTTTATTCCATGGATATGGTCATTTTCCCTGCAAAATCCTTCTATAATTTCCCAAGATTTATCCGTACTACCATCATCTACAAACCAAATTTCATACGAAAGCTGGTGCTCTACACACACCTTATCAATCCTAGAAAAAAGCTCTTTCAGGGATTCCTCCTCATTCAACAAAGGGATAACTATAGATAAATTCATTTCTAAAAATCAAATACAATCCACAAATTTACGCAAAAAGAAAATAACTTCAAGAGTAAATTATTTAATCACTATAAATCAAATAGTTATATATTTTCTATGATTTTTAAAATTTCCATTCTTGGAATTAATAAATAATTCACTATATTTGCCACGGCAAGTCCTACACAACCAGCTCCTGAAAATCCTCCAGGGTGGGAACGCAGCAAAGGTAATCGGTTGTAGCGGTGTGATGTAGGTAGCTTGCCTTTTTTATTGGATAAATTTTGTTTCATATTTGTTAATTTTTAAGGCTTCCCATTTTGGGAAGCCTTATTTATTATGTGATTAGATTATTTTACGATTTTCATTTCATCGATAAGCCATTTAGAATCAGCAAATTTATCAATGATGAAAAGAATATATTTAGCATCCACCATGATATTTCGGCTGAAACGAGGGTCATAGTTGATATCACTCATCGTACCCTCCCACTGGCGGTCAAAATTAAGCCCAATCAAATTCCCACGAGCATCCAGCGCTGGACTTCCTGAGTTTCCTCCTGTAGTGTGGTTTGTCGCTGTAAAAGCTAATGGAACTTTCCCTTCTTTGTTTTTGTAGATTCCATAGTCTTTTCTGTTGTAGAGGTCTATCAGTTTTTTAGGAACATCGAACTCGTAGTCGTTCGGGATATATTTCTCCATCACGCCATCTAGTGTAGTCTGATAATGGTATCTGACAGCATCAGCTGGTTCAGAGCCTTTTACCTTACCGTAAGTCACCCTTAGAGTAGAATTCGCATCTGGGAAGAATTTTCTCTCTTTGTCCGTATTCATCTGAGCCGCCATGTATCTCTTCTGTAGAGCTTCTATTTCAGCCTGATACTGAGTGTATTTAGGTTCTACTTTTTGAAGATAAGTATCTCTGATTTCTTTATACAAACTGATTATCGGGTCGTTTTTCAATGCTTTGATAAGCTCCGCTGGATTGTCCAGAACCTTCTCTATATCGGAAGAAATATTCAATCCATTAAGGTTTTTTCTACCTGTCAGAACAGAATTTTTAGACCAATTCTCTACCAATTCTAAATTTTGATTCACATTTTTGTATTTATCAAAACCAGAAGGCAGGTACGCCGCTGGAACTTTCTCTGTATAAAGAGCCAAAAGTTTAGCTGTCACCTTTGCATCTATCTCGCCATCATAGTTTTTATAAAAACCTGCCAGTGCAGACGAAAACTTCTTGATGCCTGCTGGCGTGGTTTTTCCCTGCTCATAATGTTCCATAAATGCCAAAAATCTATTTGCAAGATTCAGTGTTTCTGCATTTCTGAGAAGTTCTGTAAAGTAAGCATCGCTAAGGGCAAATGGAGCCTGAGCGTTATACAAATGTTCAAATTCTGAAATCATTTTAGCAATTTCAGGATTTTTCTTCGCTAAAAAGGCTTCATAGTCTTTCTTCTTCTGAACAGCGTTAGACTTTTTCAGTCCTGTAGTTTCGCCTATCCATTTTTTCCAATAATTGGCCACAGATGCGTATTTAGATGCATATTTTATCCTTGTAGCATCATCTACACGCATTTTTTCGTCTAATGTTTTCAGCGCTACATCTCTCACTGCTATTTTAGCTGGATTGGTATCGTTGATGATTTTTTCCACCGCTATAGATGGAAGATATTCATTGGTTCTACCAGGGAAACCAAACACAAAAGTAAAGTCATTTTCCTTGATATCTTTGATAGAAATCGGCAGGAAATGTTTCGGTGTGTAAGGCACATTATCCTTGCTGTATTCGGCAGGTTTATTATTCTTGTCTGCATAAATTCTAAACAAAGCAAAATCTCCCGTATGACGAGGCCAAACCCAGTTGTCCGTATCAGAACCAAACTTACCGATGGACTGCGGCGGAGCACCTACCAATCGTACATCTTTATATGTTTCTATGATGTAGGCATAGTATTTATTCCCTGCAAACATCGGTTTTATGGTAACTTTTTGGTAAGGTTCTATTTTGAACTGCTTAGTTACTTCTGCTATATTTTTAGCGATAACTGCCTCTGCTTCTCTATCTGTAAGCCCTTTGGTTCCGTTTAGGACTTGGTCTGTAACTTCCTTAATATCAACGATAAAATCCGCCGTAGCGCCTGGATTCGGAAGCTCTTCGCTCATATTTTTAGCCCAAAAACCATTAGTCAAAAGGTCATTTCCTACTGATGAGTGGCTTTGGATGTTATTGTATCCACAGTGGTGATTGGTCAGAAGCAGTCCCTTCGGCGATATTACCTCGCTGGTACATCCGCCATTGAACTGAGCCACGGCATCTTTGATACTTGGTTTATTCGGATTAAAAATATCTTTTGCAGAGATTTTCATTCCTAATTTTTTCATTTCAGCCTCGTTTAGTTCCGTAGGCATCCACATTCCTCCATACCGCTGGGAAAAAGCCATCACAGCAGGTAGCAAAGAAGCTATCAATAATATTTTTTTCATTTTAAAAATAAAGTTTACAATTTCTCTGGGTAAAAATACACTTTTTCTTATTAAAAACGAGAAAAGCACGAACAAATCGTGCTTTTAATTTTTATTTTCCTAAAAACTGCTGGCTGTTTTCCTTTTCATAATCTTGAATAATGTAGAAAAGCCCTGTCACCATCTGCTCCGTAGCATACTGACTCAGTGAATTGCTGGTCGTACCACCGCCCTCATTACCAAGGAGTGAGCCGAGCATAGAGTTCGCACTTGTTACATTATTGATGGCTCTCACTATCCCAAATTCATTTAGTTTTTCATCTACTTTTGGTGTAAATGCAGAAACTAACTTATTATAAGTCTTTTCCCTCAAAATCTGCGTTGCCGTTCCTGCTTCTCCCTGCATGATACGAGCCACATCATCACTAGTAAGGTTATTCACAGCGTCTACTAAAATAGGTTCTGCTATTGTAGCCGTAAAAGAGGCTGTTTCTGCTATATATTCTTTTTCTTTTTTAACCAAATCTGGAGAAATTTTTCCCAAAACGCTATTCATTTTTTTCAAACCAGAAGGCATAGCACTGTCAATCAATGGACTCTGAAGAAATGCATTTTTATCCTTAAAGACCTTCATCCCTTTGGAAACTCCGCCCAATAAAACTCTTTTGATCACTGCTACTCCTATGGCTGATGTAGCTATCGCTGTACAGGACTGCACTGCCGCCACTCCCACTGCTGCCACTGCCACCGAAGTGATTATTACTGTTTTTACTTTCATAGTATTACATTTAAATGTTGAAAAATGACAAAATTCTTGCCAAAATTTTACTCTTTCAAAAAAAACCTTGCCACAAAATTATGGCAAGGTAAGTAAAATATTGAAATAATGTGATAATATTTTTTAGTTTTAGTTTTTGAGAAAATTTCTTAATTAAAATTAAAAAAATTTATTCACTACAATTTTTATTCTCTGATTAGCAGTATTCTCAAAATCGTTTGTTGTAAGTTATTGGCAAGCAGTTTTCAATTATGACAAACTTTTAGAAAAACCAATGAACCGCCGTAAACCAATAACTACCAACTAAACATATGCAAATGTAGTATTTTCACGCCAAAATATCAAGAAAAATATCAGAAATCTCGTTTCTATTTATGTTTATTTCTTACCTTTGGAGGCTAATTTGGTTTTATGTTTATTAAGAATTTAACTCTTCAGAATTTCAAAAATCATTCATCACAATTTATGGAATTTTCTCCTCAAATCAATTGTCTGGTGGGAGATAACGGTGTCGGAAAAACCAACATTTTGGATGCTCTGCATTATCTCTCTGTTGGGAAAAGTTTTTTAGGAAATTCTGACCTAAATAACATTACCGAAAATGAAGATTTTTTTTCCATAGAAGCTCTTATTTCCAATGAAAATAAAGAAGACATCGTCAGAATAATCCAAAATAAAGAGAGCAGAAAAACCATCAAAAAAAATGATAAAAACTATTCTAAAATAGCCGACCACATAGGATATTTGCCTTCCGTAATGATTTCGCCATATGACCAAAATCTCATTTCGGACAGCTCTGAAAGCAGAAGAAAATTTATGGATGCCATGATTTCTCAGACCGACCGCGAGTATCTTTTCAGCCTTATTCATTATCAAAAAACGCTTCAGCAGAGAAATGCTCTTCTCAAAAATTTCTACAAATCACGGACTTTCGATGCAGACAGCCTAGAAATCTATGATGAGCCTTTGATAAAACATGGTCAAATTATTTTTGAAAAAAGAAAAAAATTCATTCATGAAATCATTCCTATTTTACAGGAATATTATGCAATAATTTCTAATCAAAAAGAGAAAGTTCTCATTTCATATCAGTCTGATTTAGAGCAAGATTTTAGAATTTTACTTACAGAAAATTTGGAAAAAGACAGAATTCTAACTTACACTTCCAAAGGCATTCACAAGGATGATTTGCTATTTGAAATGAATGGACAACTAATAAAGAAAATAGGCTCACAAGGGCAGCAAAAATCGTTTTTAATCGCCCTAAAACTCTCCCAGATGAATTTACTAAAAAAACTCACTGGAAAAACTCCTATTCTACTTCTTGATGATATTTTTGACAAATTAGATGATTCCAGAGTACATCAACTCGTAAAACTTGTAAACAAAGAGCATTTTGGACAAATTTTCATCACAGACACCCACAAGGAACGCACCGAAAATGTCGTAAAAAACATCACAGAAGAAAGTAAAATTTTTGAAATTTAAATTATAAATTATCGGACCTTAAAAACTTTTTTATACAATTTACCTAGAGGTTTTTCCAAATAGTTGTAACTAAACAATCCAAAAAGAATAACGACCATCATCACAAGAAAAGGCCATATATAACTGTCCGCTACATTTTCTTTTAGATATTTAACCGCAACCATACCTAAATGAAAATGTATAAGATACATAGAATACGATGCCATACCTATCTTACAAAGTAATGGCTGCGCCATAAATTCTATTCTTTGAGGAGCATAAACAAACACCATCAAAAACGCAAAAGTAACCACTGAAAATACAATTAGTGAAAAATAAAATTTATCTTTGACTATGTTGATTAAAAACAAAAAGACAATATAATAAATATATTTTTTCTTTGTTTTATCATTATACAGAAGGTATAGAAAAATCCCTATTAAAAACCAAAAACAGTTCTCAAAAAACACAAATGCCCTCCCATAAATTTTAAATAAACGCACCTGCTCATCTGTTATTGAAAATAATGTTTGTAAAACATGTTGTCCCATAGATGTATAAAACAGCATGAAAATAGGAGTTAATGCAAAACAAATAATTACATAATAATTTATAAATTTTTTCTTATTTATAAAATATAATAATCCTATCAATGTATAAAAACAAATTTCCACCCAAAGACTCCAAAAAGCCCCATCTAAATAATAATATCTAACACTACCAAAAAAGACATTTATAAATGTAGGATCTATAAATGTATTAGCTATCAAGTAATTATAAAATAATTTAGAGTTTGCATATCCTTCTCCTGTATACAAGAATCTAAAAAAAACAAAAATTATTGTAGAGCAAATAAGCATTGCTGGAGACAAACGAAGAAACCTTTTAACTATAAAATCTCTATAATTTTTAGTATTTTCTAGCGAAGCATAAATCACAAAACCAGAAATAATAAAAAATAACTGCACCCCCAATGCTCCCCATGCAACCTTTCTTCCTACATCTGGATAGTTAAGATAATAATGAGACAAAATAACCATAACTACGGCTACCACTCTAAGCACATCTAATACATTTACTCTACCTTTTTTCTCCATTGTGTAGTTTTTTTCCATATATGATTTATTTCTATTGTCACAAAATTACAAATTTAAATATCATATAAAACAAAAAGACTTCTGAAATTTCAGAAGTCTTATGTGGTTTCTCCAGGAATCGAACCAGGGACACACGGATTTTCAGTCCGTTGCTCTACCAACTGAGCTAAGAAACCATTTTTATTTGCTTCTCTGTTATTGATTAAAGCGATGCAAAGATACACCTTTTTTTTATAAAAACAAATTTTATTTTAATTATTTTTATTTTTTTCTTCAAATTCTTTTAACTGATCACTTATTTCCTCCAAAACAGGCTTAATGGTATCTTCAGGTAAATCCCTGATTCTGATATACATAAGACCATCTATAGCATCATTAAAATTAGGATCCACATTGAATGCAACAACCTTCGCATTTTGCTTAATATATTTTTTTATCAGCACAGGCATACGCATTTCTGGCTCAAAATCATCTATCAACTTATCAAATTTGTTCAAATCATTATCCAAATCCTCAAAGAAAAGATTTTTATCTCGCTCACTCAGATGTACTTTATAATCATTTTTAGGATGAACATGCTGCGCTACTGCTGGATCAAAATAATTAGATCGCATGAATTCTATCATCAATGATTTAGAAAAATCCGAAAATCTACTACTGATACTCACTCCTCCCATCAAGAATTTATGGTGTGGATTTCTCAGACAAACATGGACAATTCCTCTCCACAGAAGGAACAGCGGCAGAGGCTTCTGCTGATATTCCATAGAAATATACGCCCTTCCCATTTCTATAACTTTATTGAAGAAAGGATGCAATTCTTGATCAAAATCAAATAGAGAATTGGTATAAAACCCTTTAATTCCGTGCTTTTTCATCACTTCTGCTCCCAGCGCCATTCTATAAGCCCCTACGATTTTTTGGTCAGCATTATCCCAAAGAATAAGATGATGATAGTGTTTATCATACTCATCCAAGTCAAAAGGAAGATTTGTCCCCTCTCCTACGGCTCTAAAGGTCAATTCTCTCTGACGACCAATTTCGCGCATCATGGAAGGAATTTCATCAAATGTTGTGAAAAACACATCATAATTATTATTCGAAAACAATACCTTTCCCTCCTTTTTCTTTAGATTTTCTATATCTTGTAAGATATCCTCCAAAGGCGTTTCGTCAATGATGTTTTCTACTACTTCTTCTTTTTTAGGAGTGACATTTAGGTTTTTTACTTTCAAGAATTCTGCTACAGATTTTCGGTCTTCAAAATAAGACTTCATCATATAGACTTTCCTTCTCAAAAAGTTTTCCAGCTCTTTGGTAGTTTCATAATCTGATAACACTTTAGGACTTACAGGTCTTCCGATTCTTATTTTTATAGGCTTTTCCCTCTTGTTCACCATTTCAGAAGGAAGCAAAAGTGTCTGCAAATCTGGGTGAATTTTGGATGCTGAATAAAAAAACTTGCTATTCTTCGCATGAAAATACATCGGAACTACAGGAACATTCGCTTTTTTTATCAATTTCATAGCTGGATTTTCCCATTCTTTGTCCAAAATTTCATGAAACTCATTATTCTTATTAGAAACCTCTCCCGCAGGAAAAATCCCAAGACAGTTTCCTTCGCTCAAATGTCGCAGCGCCTCTCTCATCCCAGACATACTGCTGTATGCCTCCTTTCTTCCCTCGAATGGATTTACAGAAATCACATACGGAGCCATCGGTTCTATCTTTGTTAAAAGGAAATTTGCCATTACCTTAAAATCAGGGCGAATTTCTGATAAAATTTTACACATTATCACGCCATCCAATGCCCCCAGCGGATGATTTGCCACCAATATAAAAGGCCCTGTTTTTGGAATTTTAGCCAAATCTTCTTGAAAAGCTAAATATTTGACATTCAGCTCCTCTAGCAATTTATTGAAAAAGTCCTGCCCTTCATAATTTTTAACTTTATCATAAAGAGCATTCACTTTATTTATCTTTGCAAATTTCATAACAGCCGAAACCGCAGGACTTGCAAAAATCCCGAATTTATCCAGTCCAGAGGCTGTCATCAAATCTTTTTTAGAAATAAGACTCATATCTTTTATCCATTTATTATCATTTGCACCGTAGTTTTAGTAATCTGCTCCAAAAGAACATTTTTACCTTCATACAGCTTATCCAAATTTTCTAACCTTGCATTTCTTATCGTGAATAGAGACACATTTTTCACTATTTCAGTATTAAAATCCTGCTCTAGTTCTGCCTCCAATTCATCTACATTATTAAATTTATCCTCCAAACAAAGTGCCAGAGATATCGCCGAATTTTGCATCAGAGAAACTTTGATATTTCTTTTTGCTAACTCTCTGAAAATAAAACTAATATGATCTTCTGCTATGAACGAAAAATCTCGTGTAGAAATACGCATAAGAACCTGATTTTCTTTTAGAATATAACTTTCCAAAAGCTGATTTTCAGTTGATATTCCTATTTTCGTTCCTGCTTTTTCTGGGTTGATGAAAGACTTCACAAAAAACGGAATACTCTTCTGTTTCAGTGGCTGCAGGGTTTTAGGGTGAATCACCGATGCCCCATAATACGCCATTTC
>CAUQOP010000011.1:0-12459 GCA_963519505.1 uncultured Flavobacteriaceae bacterium
CCCAGTTTGTTTTTTGTAAACTTCTCTGTGGTTAGCTGTAGCTGTAAGAGATTCTTTGTACTCTACCTGCGGCTGTCCTTGGTTTACTTCTACCTTGAACTCTCTTCTTAGACGGTCTACGATGATATCCAAGTGAAGCTCTCCCATTCCTGAGATGATAGTTTGTCCAGATGCTTCATCTGTTTTCACTTGGAAAGTAGGGTCTTCTTCTGCTAACTTCGCTAAAGCGTTACCCATTTTATCTTGGTCAGCTTTAGTTTGAGGTTCAACAGCGATACCGATTACCGGATCTGGGAAAATCATAGATTCAAGAACGATAGGGTTCTTTTCATCACAAAGTGTATCCCCAGTTTTGATATCTTTAAATCCTACAGCTGCACCGATATCTCCTGCTTCGATGTACTCTACAGGGTTTTGCTTATTCGCGTGCATTTGATAGATTCTTGAGATTCTTTCTTTAGAATCAGATCTTGTGTTCAATACATAAGAACCTGCATCCAATTTACCAGAATACGCTCTAAAGAATGCCAATCTACCTACATAAGGGTCAGTAGCAATCTTAAATGCCAATGCAGCAAACGGCTCATTTACATCTGGTTTTCTTGTGATTTCAGCATCAGTTTTAGGGTCAGTTCCTTTGATATCATCTTTATCTAGTGGAGATGGAAGGTATTTACATACAGCATCCAACATAAACTGAACTCCTTTGTTCTTAAATGAAGAACCACAAGTCATTGGGATAATAGACAAATCAATAGTTGCTTTTCTTAAAGCTTCATTGATTTCTTCTTCTGTGATAGAATCTGGATCTTCAAAGAATTTCTCTAATAAAGACTCATCATATTCTGCCACATTTTCCACAAGGTTTTGTCTGTATTCCAATACATCAGCTTTCATATCTTCAGGAATTGGAACTACATCAAATGTCATACCTTGAGTATCTTCGTGCCAAACAATAGCTCTGTTCTTGATAAGGTCTACCACTCCTTTGAAGTCTTCTTCAGCTCCGATTGGTAATACGATAGGAACAGCATTAGAACCTAGCATTTCTTTTACCTGACGACAAACCGCCAAGAAATCAGCTCCTTGTCTGTCCATTTTGTTTACGAATCCCATTCTCGCAACTTTGTAGTTGTCAGCCAATCTCCAGTTAGTTTCTGATTGTGGCTCTACTCCGTCAACCGCTGAGAACAAGAACACTAGACCATCCAATACTCTCAAAGAACGGTTTACCTCTACAGTAAAGTCAACGTGTCCTGGGGTATCGATGATGTTAAAGTGATATCCTTTAGTTTCTGGCAAAACTTTTCCTTGGTCGGTTGGGAAATTCCAGTTACAAGTAGTAGCCGCAGAGGTAATTGTAATCCCTCTTTCAGCCTCTTGCTCCATCCAGTCCATCTGAGATGTACCTTGGTGAGTTTCACCCAACTTGTGAGTTTTACCAGTGTAAAATAAAATTCTCTCTGTAGTGGTAGTTTTCCCTGCATCGATATGTGCAGCAATACCAATATTTCTTGTATATCTAAGATCTCTTCCCATTTCAGATTAGAATTTAAAGTGTGAGAATGCTTTGTTTGCTTCTGCCATTTTGTGAGTATCTGTCTTTTTCTTAACAGCAGCTCCTTCTTCTTTAGAAGCAGCGATAATCTCTGCAGCCAATTTTTGCGCCATAGATTTATCGTTTCTCAAAGAAGCATATTTGATCAACCATTTCATAGCCATAGAAATTTTTCTATCAGCTCTGATCGGCATAGGAATTTGGAAGTTAGCACCTCCTACTCTTCTTGATCTTACTTCTACATGCGGCATTACATTAGTAAGCGCATCTTTCCATACTTCAAGAGAAGTTTTTTCCTGATCTTCTTTTTTAGTTTCTACGATATCTAGTGCATCATAGAAAATTCTAAATGCGATAGACTTTTTACCATCTATCATCAAGTTATTCACAAATCTTGTTACCAATTGATCATTAAATTTAGGATCTGGTAACAACGGTCTTTTTTTTGCTTTTGTCTTTCTCATTGTTTCTTTCCTTAAAATTTAATGATTACTTTTTCCCTGCTGGTGCTGCACCTGGTTTAGGTCTCTTAGCCCCATACTTAGATCTTCTTTGTGTTCTTCCATTTACACCTGCAGTGTCCAAAGCACCTCTTACAATGTGATAACGAACTCCCGGTAGGTCTTTCACCCTTCCGCCTCTTACCAATACTATCGAGTGCTCTTGGAGATTATGTCCTTCGCCCGGGATATAAGCGTTAACTTCTTTACCATTAGAAAGTCTTACTCTGGCAACTTTTCTAAGTGCAGAGTTAGGTTTCTTAGGTGTAGTTGTATATACTCTCGTACATACACCTCTCTTCTGTGGACAAGAATCCAAAGCAACCGATTTGCTCTTCTTGGCAATTGTGGCTCTTCCTTTTCTTACTAATTGTTGAATAGTAGGCATTTTATTGCTTTATATTAAATTATTTGATTTGCAAAATTACAACTTTTTCTAAAACTGACAAAAAGTTATTCAAAATTTATAAAAAAAACAGTTATACCATTTCTGATACAACTGTTTTTCATTAGGATCACAATATTATTAAATCGGTTCTATGATTTCATCTAAAATACTGTATTCGAATCGCTTAGCAATGTTATAGAGCTGTTCTCCGCCATGCCCTACGATTCTTATTACGATACCACCTCCTACAGTAGTTGTGATACCATACTCTACACCCTCATCATCTTTTAGTGCTTTTTCTAAAAGTTCTAAAAGGTGGTCTTCTTCCATCTGCTGGTCATAGATAAAGATAGTAGCTTGGTGAGTGAAATCCTCCCACTGTCCCATTGTAGTCAGATCCATTTCGCTTGGCTTCATATACAATCTATCTTTGAAGATAAGATGACCATCAAGGAATATTCTCGTATAGTTTTTAAATTCTTTAAATTCAAAAATTTCTCCTTCGCCGTAAAGTTTTCTTCCACAAGTAATTACCTCCCCCCAGATTACTCTAGATGTTTTAGCAATATTGATAGTATTTATCGCTTCATAAACAGAGTCCTTGTGTGGTGAAGTAGGGTGTGGAATATACTGAAGCATAGCATCTTCCTCTACATCTATGGTAGTCGTCTGCTTAGCAAACCCACCTGGTTTCATAGAGTGGATTCTAGAATAAGCCTGAGTTTCAAGACCTAAATTAGTTCCTTTTGCTACTCTAAAAGACATTTCGTAGAAATCCCCCGCCATAATCCCTGGAGTGGAACTTCTTATCATGTATCTCAACCAAGGGTCATGAGCACTTCTCTTATCAAATCTCATCAATCCAAACGGATTGGTATAAAACATTTCCGCCAAGTGATGAAACCCATCTCGGATCTCAGTCCTTAGGCTCATCTTACTGGTGTATTCCCCTATTATTCCGTTCATAATTATCTGATAATTGCAGGTTCTTCAATATCTTCTAAAAGAGCATACTTCTTAATCCATCCGATAACAGCATCTACTCCTTCTTCTGTTTTCAAGTTTGTGAATACAAATGGACGCCCTTGTCTCATTCTCTTCGCATCGCTTTCCATTACTGCTAAATCTGCACCTACTAATGGAGCTAAGTCAAATTTGTTAATCATCAACAAGTCAGATCTTGTGATACCAGGCCCTCCTTTTCTTGGGATTTTTTCACCAGCTGCCACATCAATTACGAATATTGTCAAATCAGCCAATTCTGGGCTAAATGTAGCAGAAAGGTTATCACCTCCACTCTCCACGAAAAGAATTTCCATGTCTGGGTGTTTAGCAGCCATTTCATCCACTGCTTCTAGGTTCATACTCGCATCTTCTCTAATCGCTGTGTGAGGACATCCTCCTGTTTCTACCCCTGCAATTCTATCTTTTGGTAATTTACTGTTTTTTTGAAGGAATTTTTCGTCCTCGTTAGTATAAACATCATTGGTGATTACACAAACATAATAATCATCCATCATTTTTCTTGATAAAACCTCTATCAAAGCAGTTTTTCCAGCACCTACAGGACCTGCTACACCAATTTTAATATATTTTCTATTTGCCATTTTGTTATAATTTTTTGTTATACTTCAATAATTTTAATCCTTAACTCATATACAATCTTGAATACAATCTCTCGTGCTGCATAGATCTCAAATCAAATCCTACATTAGAAAGACCGATTTTATCTTCTTCCAAATTCATGGTTTTTTCTACCCAAGAAGGAATATTTCTTTTCACTTCAAAAAGAATTTTTTGTCCTTCAAGCTGACCAAGTGGAACTAGCTTAACCGCGTTAGTCACCATACCCGTAGCCGTAGAGAAATAAAATGCTGTAATTGCCTCTTCCAAAGGAATCTCCATCAAATAGCACAATGCACCATATACCACAGGATAGTTCCCCACGCTGATATTTTTAGTCACATAATCCCCAAATTTTGTCAAGAAATCGCACTTTTGCCCTTCTTCAATGAAGATTTTCAGCAATCTGGTTCCCAATTTGTGGCTCGCCTCACGAATTTCTCTTGGACTCTTCATTGCACTACATTCCTCATCCAAAACAACTATTCTTTCGTAGCTGTCTTTTTCTTTCATAGCTTCATAAGCTAATCTCACATAAGCCGCATCATTATGTAATATACTGCTGGACAGCATATTATTAAGAAATAAAGCCGCCGTCTCCGTACTGTTTACAAGTCCTTTCTGCACATAGGTTTCCAAGCCATTTGAGTGAGAGTATCCCCCAATCGGCAAAGTTGGATCCGCAATGTGTAATAGACTTATTAGTGAATTTACCTTCATTTTATTTCTGTTTTTTATCTATTATAATTAGTCTTTGTTTATTTACTTGGAAAAACTTTTGAAAAAAGCTGATCAGTGTCTATCTTGTGATCCTTTGCAGGAGCTTCGTGGTCAGATGATGCTTTCAGCATATCTTCAAAAATTCTTTGTGCTTTGAATGGCTCATATCCGCCTTTTTTCAGCAAATTAAAAATAGGATCTTCATAAGGTATGATAATCTCATCATTCTCAATGAAAATAGGAATGTGCTGATTACCAATCTCAAAACATATAGTTCCCATTTCTCTCATTGTCTTCGGCTGAACCACTACCGCATCAGATGGCAATACATTGACCAGCAATATTTTATTCCCATCTTCCCATAGCACATCGTGATGTTTTAGTCTAAGATTTTCTTTCAATATTCTTAAACCTACTTCCTCTCCTTTATGACTGACTTTGCGCAAAAGTTTTCTTGTAGATTCAAACCATTCTATATCAAAAAAATCTACTTCTTTTGAGGATAAATCCTCTCCTTTCGCATTTCGAATTACCTCAGAAACCACTAACATAGGCTCATTTTTAAATTATCAATGTCTTTAAAATAAAAAATCCCGTTTCCATCCATTCAGGATTTAAACGAGTTCAAAAATACAATAAAAAAAGTAGATAAAGGCATCATAATTATATGATATATAACAGCCTTTTTATTTTTCCAATAAAATAAATCAGAAACAGCCCAATAACCATCTAAAAACCAAAATATTACAAAGCTAAAAAATGATATTATAAGTTTATTGGGCCTCTCTCTGACTTCAACGACTAAATTATAATAGATTACTAAAAAAAACAATTCGACCGTGTTATCTTTATTATTTTAATGACACAAATTTATAAAACTTATTTTAGATAAAAAATGTTTTTGCTACTTTTTTATAAAAAAATAACAAAAAACCACCTTTTTAATAAAGGTGGTTCTATTTTTAAATTTCAGTTCTATTAGAACATGAAGTATAATTGTCCCATTGGAAGTTTGCTAGCTGGCTCACATACACATGGTTTACCATCTACTTTTACTTCGTGAGTTTGAGCATTTACCTCAATCTTAGGCATTGCATCGTTGTGGATCATATCAGATTTTCCGATAAATCTACATCCGATTACTGGTAATAATTTTTTACCTAATCCATAAGATTGTACAATCTCTTTCTCTAAAGATACTTTAGATACGAAGAATGCTGAAGTTTCAGTGTTTGCTTTACCGTAGCTTCCGAACATTGGTCTCCAGAATACTGGTTGTGGTGTTGGGATAGATGCGTTTGGATCTCCCATTTTAGAGTAAGATACAAATCCTCCTTTGATAATCAATTCTGGCTTAGCACCAAACATGTCTGGTCTCCACATTACCAAGTCTGCCATCTTACCAACTTCGATTGATCCGATGTATCTTTGGATACCGTGTGCAATCGCTGGGTTGATAGTTACTTTAGAAATATATCTCTTAATTCTGAAGTTATCATTTCCTGTTCCTTCATCTTCTGGCAATGGTCCGAATTGCTTCTTCATTTTGTCAGCTGTTTGGAATGTTCTTGTGATTACTTCTCCTGGTCTACCCATCGCTTGTGAGTCAGATGACATGATAGAGAATACTCCCATATCGTGAAGGATATCTTCTGCTGCGATAGTCTCTCTTCTAATTCTAGAGTCTGCGAAAGATACATCCTCTTTTACATTTTTATCCAAGTGGTGGCACACCATCAACATGTCTAAGTGCTCATCAATTGTGTTAACTGTGAATGGCTTAGTTGGGTTTGTTGATGCTGGCAATACATTCGGGTAAGATGCTACTGTGATGATGTCTGGCGCGTGTCCACCTCCTGCTCCCTCTGTGTGGAAGGTGTGGATTGTTCTACCATTGATCGCTCTCATTGTATCTTCTACGAATCCTGCTTCGTTCAATGTATCCGTGTGGATTGTAGCTTGTACATCTAACTGATCACAAACTGTCAAACAAGAGTCGATAGCAGATGGTGTAGATCCCCAGTCTTCGTGTAATTTAAGACCTAGAGCACCAGCTTCGATTTGTTCTACAAGAGCTTCTTCAGAAGAAGAGTTACCTTTACCGAACAATCCAAAGTTCATTGGTAGGCTGTCTAAACCTTCGAACATTTTTCTTAGGTTCCAAGCACCTGGAGCAATAGTTGTAGCTAATGTTCCGTGGTTAGGTCCTGTACCACCTCCGATGAATGTAGTAATACCTCCTGCTAATGCAGTTTCTACTTGTTGTGGACAGATGAAGTGGATGTGTGTATCGATACCTCCAGCTGTAAAGATGTGTCCTTCACCTCCTAATGCTTCTGTAGATGCTCCGATTACCATTCCTGATGTTACTCCATCCATTGTATTTGGGTTACCTGCTTTACCAATACCAGCGATTTTTCCATCTTTGATACCGATATCTGCTTTTACGATTCCCCAGTAGTCGATAATTGTTGCGTTAGTAATTACTAAGTCTAACACTCCCTCATCTCTAAGGTGAGTAGCTGACTGAGCCATACCATCTCTCAAAGTTTTTCCTCCACCGAATTTATTTTCTTCTCCGTATACTGTGAAGTCTCTTTCGATTTCTGCAAACAATTCTGTATCTGCTAGTCTAATTTTGTCCCCAACTGTTGGTCCGTACATTGAGGCATACTTCTGTCTGTCGATTTTTGCCATAAGTAATTATTTTTTATTATTTCATTTGTATTCGTGTTAAGAATTAAAAAAACATGTCACGAATAATTGATGTGCAAATTTACCGAATGTTTTTAAGAAAAAAAATTAAAAAACATGATTTTTGTTATGTTTCTTGTATTTTAACATTTAGGCAATAAAAAATCAGCCATACCAAAAGTATGACTGATTTGAAATATGGTTTTATCTTTATATTCTAATTTCTTAGAACATGAAGTATAATTGTCCCATTGGAAGTTTGCTAGCTGGCTCACATACACATGGTTTACCATCTACTTTTACTTCGTGAGTTTGAGCATTTACCTCAATCTTAGGCATTGCATCGTTGTGGATCATATCAGATTTTCCGATAAATCTACATCCGATTACTGGTAATAATTTTTTACCTAATCCATAAGATTGTACAATCTCTTTCTCTAAAGATACTTTAGATACGAAGAATGCTGAAGTTTCAGTGTTTGCTTTACCGTAGCTTCCGAACATTGGTCTCCAGAATACTGGTTGTGGTGTTGGGATAGATGCGTTTGGATCTCCCATTTTAGAGTAAGATACAAATCCTCCTTTGATAATCAATTCTGGCTTAGCACCAAACATGTCTGGTCTCCACATTACCAAGTCTGCCATCTTACCAACTTCGATTGATCCGATGTATCTTTGGATACCGTGTGCAATCGCTGGGTTGATAGTTACTTTAGAAATATATCTCTTAATTCTGAAGTTATCATTTCCTGTTCCTTCATCTTCTGGCAATGGTCCGAATTGCTTCTTCATTTTGTCAGCTGTTTGGAATGTTCTTGTGATTACTTCTCCTGGTCTACCCATCGCTTGTGAGTCAGATGACATGATAGAGAATACTCCCATATCGTGAAGGATATCTTCTGCTGCGATAGTCTCTCTTCTAATTCTAGAGTCTGCGAAAGATACATCCTCTTTTACATTTTTATCCAAGTGGTGGCACACCATCAACATGTCTAAGTGCTCATCAATTGTGTTAACTGTGAATGGCTTAGTTGGGTTTGTTGATGCTGGCAATACATTCGGGTAAGATGCTACTGTGATGATGTCTGGCGCGTGTCCACCTCCTGCTCCCTCTGTGTGGAAGGTGTGGATTGTTCTACCATTGATCGCTCTCATTGTATCTTCTACGAATCCTGCTTCGTTCAATGTATCCGTGTGGATTGTAGCTTGTACATCTAACTGATCACAAACTGTCAAACAAGAGTCGATAGCAGATGGTGTAGATCCCCAGTCTTCGTGTAATTTAAGACCTAGAGCACCAGCTTCGATTTGTTCTACAAGAGCTTCTTCAGAAGAAGAGTTACCTTTACCGAACAATCCAAAGTTCATTGGTAGGCTGTCTAAACCTTCGAACATTTTTCTTAGGTTCCAAGCACCTGGAGCAATAGTTGTAGCTAATGTTCCGTGGTTAGGTCCTGTACCACCTCCGATGAATGTAGTAATACCTCCTGCTAATGCAGTTTCTACTTGTTGTGGACAGATGAAGTGGATGTGTGTATCGATACCTCCAGCTGTAAAGATGTGTCCTTCACCTCCTAATGCTTCTGTAGATGCTCCGATTACCATTCCTGATGTTACTCCATCCATTGTATTTGGGTTACCTGCTTTACCAATACCAGCGATTTTTCCATCTTTGATACCGATATCTGCTTTTACGATTCCCCAGTAGTCGATAATTGTTGCGTTAGTAATTACTAAGTCTAACACTCCCTCATCTCTAAGGTGAGTAGCTGACTGAGCCATACCATCTCTCAAAGTTTTTCCTCCACCGAATTTATTTTCTTCTCCGTATACTGTGAAGTCTCTTTCGATTTCTGCAAACAATTCTGTATCTGCTAGTCTAATTTTGTCCCCAACTGTTGGTCCGTACATTGAGGCATATTTTTGTCTATCTAATTTAGCCATGATTTTAAATTTTAATAGTTAATAATTATTTTTTTAGTGAATTAAGAGCCTCTTTGTTTCTTTCTAGGTGTCTAAGGCTAAATCCTCTTACTGATTTAGCTCCACCGTAAGGAATCAATTCTACTTCTTTAGATTCACCTGGTTCGAATCTTTGTGCAAGACCTGCAGGAACATTCAATCTGTGAGCTTCAGCTGCTTTTCTGTCAAACTCAAGTGCAGAGTTAGTTTCAGCGAAGTGGAAGTGAGAACCAACTTGGATTGGTCTGTCTCCTGTGTTAGTAACTTTAAGTTTAATAACTTTTTTACCAGCGTTGTATTCGATGTCACCAGAAGCTAAGATGTATTCTCCTGGAACTACATATTTATTATTACTCATAACTTTAATTTTTTTTGAAGTTTAAATTAGTGGATTGGGTGGTGTACTGTTACCAATTTTGTTCCGTCAGGGAAAGTTGCTTCGATTTGCACATCGTGGATCATTTCAGCAACTCCATCCATTACATCTTGACGACTCAAGTATGTAGTTCCTTCTTGCATTAATTGAGCTACAGATTTTCCTTCTCTTGCACCTTCAATTAATTTGTGAGCGATATACGCTACTGTTTCAGGGTGGTTAAGTTTCAACCCTCTGTTTTTTCTGTCTTCAGCTACTTTACCAGCTAGATAAAGCATTAGCTTCTCAGTTTCTCTAGGTACTAAATGCATAATTAAAAATTTAAAATGTTAATATTAAGTTATTATTATATATCAAAACACATGTTTTGAATATTTTCTTTTTTTATTAAGGATTTAATGATTTTACTAATTCCTCAGTGTTTGGGTTTGATTTGTTCACTGCTTTTTGAACAGCTTCCATAATCCAAGTTGCTACGATGAAACCAATAGTGTAAGTTGCCATATTTTTTCCATTGATAACAATAGAACCTACCCCATTGTGAATCAATACTGCTAAAAGAACACCCGCAACGATGTAAACAAAGTCTGCTCTAGACACTCCTGATTTTGTTACGAATGCACATGCTACCAAGATTGGAGAGAATGAGTAAAGACCATTCGCTAAGTAGTTAGGATCTATTTTAAGTACATAGTGAGCAAATAATCCTCCCAATGTCGCAGCTGCTGTTCCCCACATTGCTACAGAAGGTGAGCTGATTGCCAATCCTAAGAAGATAAACACCCCTGTAAGGAAGCTAGCACCGAAGTTTACTTCTGCCCAACCGTAGAATGGAGTTGTAATAGCATCTACTGTTCCTGTGTAATCAGGTAATGCTGGTGTAGTTTGTTCTAATCCTAAGATTCCAAAAGTTGAGAATCCCCAGCAAAGAACCCAACAAGTAACTACGAATGGGAATGTAAATGCAGTCCATCCTTTAGTTACAAAAACATGCATAATTACTGTTGCTATCACTGCTGCTACTGCTCCAAGAACCCAAAGTAATGGATTTGCACCATTCAATGTTGCGTGAGCATCGTTAGTTGCAAATGTGAACATTACACACATGTAAGCCAAACTTGCGTTGAATCCATAAAGACCAAACTCTATGTCTCCTTCTTTAGCTTTTAATGCTTTTGCTGTAAGGGTTCCAATCAATGCTCCTAGGAAGCAAGTTACACCTAATGTCCAGTGGCTAAAAAACATACCAATTGTAATTAGCAATCCAGACCAACCATTGTCTTGTAGGAAGATTTGTCCTATCCCAACAAGCGTTGTTTTAATCAATTTCATAATTTTCTGTTTTAATTGTTATAATTTAGAATCCGTTATATTTATTTTCTGTTATTTCTTAGCTTCTTTTTTTTCTTTGATTTTTGCTAGAATCCAATTTACCCAATTCTCCATGCCAACATCTGTAAGAGTTGAGATTTCCATTACCTCAATATCTGGATTCACGCTTCTTGCATCTTTTGTTACTGCATCCACAGAGAACGGAAGATATGGGAGTAAATCTGTTTTGGAAACAAGCATCAACTCACTTGTTAAGAACATTTTAGGATATTTACTCGGCTTATCATCTCCTTCTGTTACCGCGATCAGAGTAACTCTGTAATCTTCACCTAAGTCAAAAGAAGATGGACACATTAGGTTTCCTACATTTTCAATGAACAATACATCTGTGTTGCTAAGGTCCATATGGTCTATCGCCTGTAAGATCATCTGTGCTTCTATGTGACACATTCCTCCTGTCACGATCTGAAGAGCATCTATCCCTACATCCTTCATTCTTTGTGCATCTCTATCTGTTTCTGGGTCTCCCACTAATACAGACATTTTTGCTTTTCCTTTTAGTAACTCTCCTGTCTTCTGCATTAGAGTAGTTTTCCCACTCCCTGGCGAAGAACAAACATTAATTACTAATATATCTTTTAATTTCTCACGAATTGTTCCTGCAACAAAATCGTTTGCTTTCAGCAAGTTAAGTGACACATGCTCTGTATCTATACTTCCCGCTGTAAGTCTTGATGATTTTGGTTTAAGTTCACTCATTTTTCCTAAAATTTATTTCATTAATATATAACTCCTCTCCTTGTACTATGTTCCTTGTAGGATGCCCACAATTACCACATACAAACTTATTCTGTTTTACTTCCGTGACTTCTCCACATTCTTCGCATTTTATCAGTACAGGAAGTACATCTACTACCAATTCTGTATGATAAAACTCTGGACACTCCATCACATAAGCTTTATAAGCATTCTGGATAAGGATAGGCTGAACATTACTCAATAACCCTACCTTTAAATGAACACTTGAAACATCTTCATATTTTTCTGGAAACTCCTCTTGTATTCTGTCAAAAATGTTTTTGACTAAATAAATCTCATGCATTTTAAAAATCTTTACTTCTCTAAACTCCTTTCAAGATATATCCTAAAAGAATCTAGCAGTCTACTTTCAAAGATTGGTAAAGTAAGAATAATTGAGGTTTTGAATATTCAGCAGATTGAGAATTATAGGATATATGCTGACTATTTATAGTGTTTAGAATTCTGTTATTATTATTTTCAAATATTTTATCTACCCCATCATCAT
>CAUQOP010000012.1:0-12321 GCA_963519505.1 uncultured Flavobacteriaceae bacterium
ATTTGGGACAGGCGCTTCGTAGAGTGCAATATTTGAAACAATACGGAGAATACCAAGACAAAAAAGCTGCAGAAATATTTGATAAAGCTAAAAAAATAAAAAGCACAATCGCCCTGAGAGAAAAATCCAAAAAAGACAAGGAAAATCTTCTCTTGAAACAGGCTAAAGATTTAGAAGTAATCGCTCAGGAAAGAAAAGAAAAAGAAATTTTATTAGAAGATTTCAAAAAGAATGAAGCCAGACTAGTGGCTGAACTTAAACAAAAACAATCTGAATCCAAAAGATTAGAAGGCGAAATCAGAAAAATCATCGCTGAAGAAATCAGAATCGCAAAAGCGAAAGAAGAGGCTGAAAGAAAAGCTCGTGAAGAAAAACTAAGACTAGCGAGAATAGAGGCTGAAAAGGAAAAAGCCAGAATAGAAGAAGCCAATAGAAGAGCTCGTGAAGAGGCGGAAAGAGCAAAAAGAAAGGCGGAAGAAGAAGAAAGAAGACTAGCCGAAATCGCTAGAAAAAAAGCAGAAGAGGAAAGAAAAGCCATAGAAGCCAACAACGAAGCCAAAAGAATAGCTGCCGAAAAAGCGAAAATGGAAGCTGCCGAAAAAGCAAAAATAGCCGCAAGTAAAGCCGAAGCCGCCAGAGTAAATGCAGAAGCTGTAGCCAAAAAAACAGAATCTGAGAAAAAAGCTGTGGATGAGCGGGCAATGGCATCAGCTGGTGCAGGAAGTTCTGCTAGTAACAGTTTCGCAGAAAATAGAGGAAGACTTTCTTTCCCTGTGCAGCGTGGACGGGTTACACAGCGCTTCGGAAGACAGCCGCACCCTGTTTACAAGGGAGTTGTTATAGAAAACAATGGAATCAAAATCGCTGTAGATGCAGGAACGAAGGCGAGAAGCGTTTTTGCTGGTGTGGTGGTAAATGTTTTGGCCAGTGGTGGTTCAAAAACCGTGATGGTAAAACATGGAAATTATTTTACTATTTATAGTAATTTAGCCAGCACCTATGTTTCTAAAAACCAGACTATTTCCGCAGGAACAAATATAGGAGAAGTAGGACTTGACTTTGATGGGACTTACACCCTTGATTTCCAAGTTTGGAATCAGACAAATCCTGTAGATCCATTGAGCTGGGTAACTAGTTAATTTTATGACTAACTTTATCCTAAAAATTGTTTAATTTTGTTCTATCAAAATAAAAAATCATGAACAGTATTCTAATACCACTATTTATGGGACTAGGAATGAGAGAAATCTTAGTCATTGCTATCCTCATTTTACTACTTTTCGGAGCTAAAAGAATTCCTGAATTTATGAAAGGATTAGGCTCTGGAATCAAAGAGTTTAAAAAATCCATGAAAGAGGATGACAAAGAAAACGATAATACTGAAGACAAAACAACTAAATGAATTTTATGAATAATAATTCTTTCTCTGAATACGCTTGGAGCATTTTCAATAGGTCAATAGAGGACTATCACATTACTGATGATGTGGATGCTGCGAAACCAAACCACTACGAAAATAATAGTTTGGAACAAATTTTGTATGACAAAAACTGGATTGACACAGTTCAGTGGCATTTGGAGGATATCATCCGAGATGAAAATATAGATCCTATAAAAGCATTAGAAATCAAACGAAGAATAGATGCTTCTAATCAGAAAAGAACTGATTTAGTGGAGTTTATAGACAGTTGGTTTTTAAATAAATACAAAAACACTACACCAAATGCTGATGCCAAGATAAACACAGAAACACCTGCATGGGCAGTGGATAGATTGTCCATTTTGGCTCTAAAAGTCTATCATATGGATTTAGAAGCCAATAGAGCATCTGCAAGTGATGAGCATAGAGAGAAATGTCAAACAAAGCTGAATACTCTTTTGGAGCAAAAGAAAGACCTTAGTTCTGCTATTGACCAGCTGCTGAATGACATAGAAAACGGGCTCGTAAAAATTAAAACTTATAAACAAATGAAAATGTATAATGATGAGACTCTAAATCCTGTATTATACAAAAAGAAAGAATAATGAATGTACTAAAAGCATTGGGAATTGTCGGAATATGTGGTTTTGTAGTATCTGCGTGTGCAACAGAAAAAAATAATCTGTCTCCTACTACCGCCTTGATTGCCAACATCTCTGAAAAATCGCCTGAAGATGTAGTCAAAAATATCAGTGATAATTTAGACCTGATAAAATACTCTTCGGACATTACCAATGCTTTTAGTTCGTGCTCCTCTTTCTCACAAAAGCCTGTAAATGAGGAGTTTTCTAACCTAAAATTCTACATCACTGAATACCTATACGCTGTGAAAGAGCACAACACTGTGGGAAAAGAAAAGGCTTTGTATAATTATGAGAAATCTTATAAAAAAATACAAAAGCTAAAAAACAATCTCAATGAAGATGAACAAGAGGTTCTCAATAGGTTTTTAGTAAATATCAAAACCAATATCACTCTGATAGAATCCCTAAAAGACACTTTATAGAATGGTAAAAATTCAGGCTGAGGCTAATGTCCCTACAGAGTACGGAAAGTTCAAAATCATCGCTTTCTCTGAAAAGGAACAAGACTGGATGCCGCACCTTACTTTGATAGCAGAAAATACGGACTTATCCAGCGTGGTGAATGTTCGTTTTCATTCTGAATGCATCACAGGAGAGGTTTTCCATTCTAAAAAATGTGAATGCGGACAGCAGCTTTCCTCCGCGATGCAGTATACCCAAAAACATGGCGGCGTGATTGTCTATCTACGGCAAGAAGGCAGAAATATAGGTATTATCAATAAACTGAAAGCCTACGCTCTACAAGAAAAAGGGTTGGACACTGTGGAGGCAAATCTAGAACTGGGACTTCCTGCTGATGATAGGAATTTCAGTGTGGCAGTTGATATTTTAGAAATCCTTGGGATAAAGGAAATCAACCTCATCACCAACAATCCTGATAAAATCAGCTTCGTAGAAAACAGCAAAATAAAACTGCACTCACGCATTCCGCTGGAGATAAAACCCAACGAAGAAAACCGAGATTATCTAAAAACCAAAAAAGATTTCTTCGGACATCTCATTTCTGGAGAATAAACTAAAAACCCTTCCAAGATTTTTTGGAAGGGTTTATTTTGTTTTATTTTATAAAAAAGTAGTATCAAAAGAAAAAGGCAGTAAATCCTTTATGGAATTTATTTTTATAATCTTCTCTCCGCTGATGCTCGCGATGTAGATTTCTATATTTTGTGCCTGTTTCACTTCATATTCTACGATGCTCTGTCTGCACGAACCACATGGTGGGACTATCCTGTCTAAGTCTGGATTCTCCTCCAAACCACCGATAACGAACAGCTTTTCTATTTTTTGGTTAGGAAAATTGGCTCCCAGCCAAAAAATCACGCTTCTCTCTGCACACAGCCCAGATGGATAGGCCGCGTTCTCCTGATTGCTTCCTGTGTAGATTTCGCCATTTTCTAATAAAATAGAACAACCTACCAAAAATTTAGAATAAGGTGCATATGCCTTTAATCGGGAGTTTTTCGCTTCCTCAAAAAGTTTTTTTTCTGTTTCCGAGAGTGTATCTATATTTAGAACTTCGTATTCTATTTCTAATTTACTTTTCATAAGACCAGTAGTTAAAAATTTGTTGATATAAGGACAAAAAAGAGGCTTTTAGAAAAAACCTCTTTTTCGTTATTTTTTGAATTAGTGACCCGCTAAATCATAAACTTGTATTCTATAATCTTTGATATCAGCATTATTTTGCAGACTTCTCATGAATGCTTGTGGGAAAACATTTGAGTTTTGCTGCATAAGCTGCTGCTGAAGTTGTTTGATATCTCCTGCATCTTGCTTATTCACAGCCACACCTTTGTTTACTACTACATAAACTCCTGCATTACCATCTATCGGTTTAGATGTTTTATCCTTACCAATCGCAAAGGCTGCTCCCGCTACCTTAGGCTCTACTGCTCCTCCTAAAACAGGGCTAAGTAGATTGATTTGTCCTGATTCTTTGCTCACACCGAACAAATTAGCAATTGTAGCCAAATCCTGAGCTTTTGCTGTGGATATTTTTTTCCCGATTTCTTTTGCTAAAAGCTGATTTTTTACAATCGGTTCTATCTGCTCTCTTACATCTTCTGGATCTACAAGACCTTCAGACTGCTTACCATTCAGATAAACCACGATTCTATCTCCATTGGCAGTTGTAAACATCTCGCTCTGTCCTTTTTCTCTTTTCTTGTCAAAAGCCCATTTTAGGATTTCAGCATCTTTATCTGTTCCTAAAAGCTGCCCTTGGAATCTTTGTACTAGTTTAGGATTTTGGAAGTTATAGTTGTTTTTCTTTGCAACATTTACAAACTCATTAAATCCTTTCCCTTGTATCTGCTGAGCGAAACTTGTAGACTGAGTATGCAGTTTGTCTGTTGTAGCATTTGATGCTTTGATTTCTTTCACCAAATTCGCTACTTTATAAGACATCGCACCAGGTTTTCTGTCTGTGATGTTGATGATATGGTATCCATACTGAGATTCCACCACATCTACAGCGCCTTTCGGGCTTTTATCAAGGTAATTTTGGAACTCAGGAACGAAACCTGCCTGTCCTGTAGTTCTCCATCCTAAATCTCCTCCATTCTGCGCAGAACCATCAGCAGAAAGGTTAAGATATTCTTCAAACTTCGCTGAATTTGCTTTTGATTCTGATGCTATTTTTTCTGCTAATTGCTTAGCTTGTTCTTTTGTTCTCTTTCCAGCTTCGCCTTGTGCAGTCGGAAGACCTTGATAAGCAATCAAAATATGTCTTGAACGGATAGAATCTGTAGCTTTTTTGTTCAAAAGTTTAGAAACTACATAATAGTTCCCTTCTTTATAAGGCCCAAAAGTCTGTCCAAGTGCTGCTCCTGCCACCTGCTCTCTGATTCCTTCTGGAAGCTGTTCCCTAGAATAATAGTTCGGATCAAAACCAGCCTGAGAATGCGTCAGTACGAATAAACTATCACTCTTGTTAGCCTTGAAGTTTTCCAATCCATTTCCTACATCTACTCCCTCGTTATAAAGTTTGTTGATTTCTGCCAAAGTAGCCGCTTCATCAGCTTGTGTAGGTTCAGCTTTGAAATAAACCAATCCTAAATTTCTGCTCTCCGTCACTTTGAATGTTTGTGGATATTTTTTGATGTATTCCACCAAATCCTGAGAAGTAACTTTCACTGGATTTTTCTTTGCGAAATCATCATAGCTTATCTTCACATATTCTATATTCGCCAGCTCATCTCTGTATTTCAGCATCAGCTCAGCTTCTTTCTTATTAGAAGTAAGCCCTACAGAAAGGTTAGTAAACACCTGACGAGCCATGATTCTATACTCTATACCTTTTCTAAAACTAAGCCATGAATTATATTCATCCACATTGCTTGATTTCAGCTGTTCTATCCGCTTTTTAAAATCACTTACATTAAAGTTAGGATTTTGGGCAAACATAGGGTCAAACGGCAGCTGGTTCCAGAAAAACTCTTCTGTCATTTTCAAACCTAATTTTTCAAACTCCTGTTTGATAAGTTTAGATTGTACTATACTCTGCCAAGCCTGCTCTTCCAGACCGTTAGGTGACTGCCCTTGCTGCTGTGCCTGCTGCTGCATCATATTCAGAGTTTCTATATACTCTTCTCTAGTTATTTTCTCTCCATTTACCTCACCGAAGACATTCGGGTCATTACCCATCATCTTCTCTACAGTATCAGGATTAATGAAAAATGATACAAGGGCTACAGCGATGAATACCACCACAAGCCAAGATTTCTTTCTTATCTGTCCTAAAAGTGTCATTGTAATTAACTCTTTAAAAATTATTTAGTCTGCGAAAATACAGATTTTTAAATGAATACTAAAATTTTTCATTAGTTTTTAACTTCCTTTCTCTATGTTTTTATGATTTTTCTTTCATAATTATGTAAAAAACTCTGACTAAATTTTAGCCAGAGCTTGAAAAATATTATTTTCATCTTATTTGATTACCAATAGATTTGAACTGTATACCAATAATAATCATTTCGTGCATTTTTCTTTAGACATACTTGCAAAACATTATCTACTAAAACCCCATTAACATTGGCCGCTATCCACTTAACCCTCATCGCTCCAACATTAGACGCATTACAAACATCTCCTCCTCCTTCCCAATTTCTTGGAACCTTTAAATAATGGTTAGCTTTCACTGTATTTCCTGTTAATGCATTGGCAGAAAAAGATGTTCTTACATTAAGTGTATTGGTATCTGTATGTCCATCTACCCATAGATCTGCTCCACTATGCGGTTTTGATGTTCCTGAAATTCTTGCTCCTTTCGTAGCATGTAACCAACCATTTGTATATGTGTTCCCTTCTACATGTAACTTTTGTGAAGGTCCCTCTGTTCCTATTCCCACAAAACCTGATTTATTCATAGATAAAGGTCCTTTCCATGCTGTACTATTTGTTCCATTATATATTGCAAAAGTTCCATTCGGACGCTTTATGAGATCTGTATGATCTGCAGATCCTTGGTGCTGGAGTCTGATTTTATGATCAGCTGGTGACTGTATATGTAGTTTAAGTCCAGGATTATTTGTCCCTATCCCTACATAACCATTATCTCCCATGGTCATCACCATTCCGCCTCCGCCACTTTAGAGATATCTCCAAAACTGCAATGAATTCCCATAAGATCCTGTCATATTAAATATCGCCCATTGATTTGCTATTGCTCCTGTTTTTTTGGGATTTCTTAGAACCACTCTCGCTCCTTCATTACTAGAATATTGAGAATATAATATTCCATCTTCTGCATAAACACTTCCCTTTACATGAAGTTTCTCAGTTGGGCTATTTGTTCCTATCCCCACTTTTCCTGTTCCTGTGAAATAGAGATTTTTACCATTCATGTTTACAGTTCTGTTATCTGATAGAGTTCCATCTGTATTGTAGAGGTTAGTTCCTCCTGCATTTACATTTAGTTTTTTCCATTTAGAATTAGCTGGCATCACAGGGTCTTCATCATAGTAGTAGAATCCTTTGCTGGTAATATCTGCTACGGCAGGGTTTGTTCCTGTATAGGTTACATCCCCCACATAGATCATTGTAGCATCTTCTGGTGTTGCTATATTTGCTACTCTAGTTTTAGATAGTTTTGGAATAAGAACCCCCTCATTAGTAGTTGCCGTCGGAAGAGCGTTTGCTGGACTTGGCTGAATATCCAGTGTTGCTTTGGGATTATTAGTATTAACTCCCACTTTTCCTGTTTGTGCATTTACTACTATAGCCGATAGCAGAAATGCTGAAAATAATGCTTTTTTCATAGTATAAATTATAAGTTTATTATTGTTAAATTCTAAATATGCTTTAATAAAGAAAAAAACCTCTTCCATAAAAACACATTGTCTTTTCATTCAATAAAATCCATCACCATAACTACTGTACCACATTTACAAGCTTAATCATGTTAAATTCTGTTAAAAAACATTGATAAACTTTTGACTTTCAAGCATCTTTTCCCTTTGTAAAGGTAGTGAATTATTAGAATTAAACAAAATTTTCACCCCCTATTTTAATCAAAAACAGTACATTTGCTCAAAATTATTTCAAAATGAAACATGATTTTTTCAACTATCAAGCGCAGACCTCACATTTTGCCTCTGGTTTTGAGGTAGAAAGAGCGGAGGGCAACTATATATATGGTAAAGACGGCAGGGCATATCTGGACTTTGTTTCTGGGATTTCCGCCAATGTACTGGGACACTCCCACCCTAAAATCATAAACGCCATAAAAGAACAAGCAGACAAGTACCTACATGTGATGGTCTATGGAGAGTACGCACTAGAAAAACCCGTAGAACTGTGCAAACTTTTAGCAAAGGTTACGCCTGACCCATTGGAAGTTACCTATTTGGTAAACAGCGGTGCAGAAGCCATAGATGGCAGCTTAAAACTTGCCAAAAGATATACTGGCAGAGAGGAAATCATAGCCTTTCACAATGCCTACCATGGCAACACCCACGGAGCGCTCAGCGTGGCAGGAAACGAATACCACAAGAGAGCCTTCCGCCCGCTGCTTCCGCTGGTGAATTTCATTCATTTTAATAATGAAGAAGATTTAGCCAAAATCACTGAAAAAACAGCAGGTGTAGTTGTAGAAACGATACAAGGTGCGGCAGGATTCATCACACCAGAAAACAACTATCTGAAAAAACTAAAAAAAAGATGCGAAGAAGTGGGCGCCCTGCTTATCTTAGATGAAATACAGCCAGGGTTTGGGAGAACAGGAAAGCTTTTTGGATTTGAGCATTATGGCATTGTCCCAGATATTCTCGCGATGGGCAAAGGAATGGGCGGCGGTCTTCCCGTGGGCGCTTTTATGAGCAGCAGAGAAATCATGAGCTGTCTCTCCCACAGCCCTAAATTAGGCCACATCACCACTTTCGGAGGAAATCCGCTTATCGCCGCTTCTTGTTTGGCTACTTTGGAAGAAATCCTAGAAAGCGGACTACTAGATGAAATAGAGGAAAAAGAAAAACTATTCCGAAAACTTTTGGTTCACCCTAAAATAAAATACATCAACGGAAAAGGAATCATGCTGGCAATCAATCTAGGAAGCCCTGACTACTGCATTCGTGTGGTAGAACAATGTATGAAAGATGGACTTATCGTATCCTGCCAGCTCTACCGAAATGATTATCTGAGAATTTCGCCTGCACTTATCCTAAGCAAGGAAGAAATAGAAAAAGGCTGCGCTATTATTCTAAATGCCCTTGACAAGGTATCATAACAGAAAAAAGCAAACTCAAAAGACAAATAAAATGGCGAAAATTTATGATTTTTTGCCTTTTTTCATTTATAGTGACAAAAATCACTTGGACAATATTTTAAAGCTAAAAAAATAATGATATATTGCGACCCGAAAATGTATATGTATGGCTAAAACTAAAATACAATTTGAATTTCCGCTTCACTGCCTTCCAGAAATTCTGTTTGAATACATTGCCACTGCAGAAGGGCTGGCAGAATGGTTCGCTGATGAAGTGACAGAAAAAGGAGATGATTTCTACTTCAGCTGGAATGGCGGCCCAAAAGAAAAAGCGACTCTTACCAGATATAAAGTAGAACAGTCCGTGAGATTCCGATGGGAAGAAGATGAAGGAACTAAATATTTCTTCGAGCTGAATATCGTGATTGATGAAATTACGAACGACCTTTCTCTGAATGTTACCGACTTCTGTGAAGCTGGCGATGAAGAAGAAACTCAGCAATACTGGGAAAATCTTATCGAAAATCTAAAAATAAAATTAGGAGCTGCCTGATGAATGACAATCGTGCTTTTCTCTATGGTGATGCCGTGAGCGTGTATTTTTTTGTGAGAAACGGAAAACTCATCCTTACCGAAGAATGCTATTTTTTCCTAATGGCCTCTATGCGGAAGATGCGAATGAACATTCCGCTTTCTTTCAATTTGGAATATTTCATCGATATTCTTGAACAAAAAATAGCTGCCGACACCCTTGAAAACGCGTTTATTCATTTTTTAGTTTATAGAAATACTGATGATTTAAATTTAGCCAAATCTCCTGTTCAGTTTTTCATCGAAGCAGAGCCGACACAAGATATTTTGCAAATTAACAAAACTTTGGAGGTAGATTTGATTAGGGAAATCACCGTAAATACGAATATTTTAAGCAATATCTTAACTCATTGTCCAGAGAATATTTATGCTGAAATATATGCTGGAGAAAACGAACTGGACGACCTACTGATTCTAAACCCAAACAAAAGAATTGCAAGGGGAATTTGGGGAAATTTCTTGTTTTTAGAAGGAAACACCATCCGTATCCCGAAACAGACCGAAGGCGCCTACATCTCGCCATTGATGGAGAATTTCGTCACTTTCGTTCACAAAAATAGATTAGCCGAAATAGAACAAGCAGAAATCAGCCCTTTTGAAAGCCAAAAAGCCGATGAAATCCTGATGATTTCTGACAGAAAAGGAATTTCGTCCGTTAGCAAAATCAGAAACAAAGTCTTTGACAACAAGCAATTTAAAGACTTTATAAATCAATGGAAAAATAGTTTTGACACGCCTCAGGAATCATAAACTATTTATCATTCTTCTTTCCAAATAGTGCAAAAATAGAAATCAGCCCAAAGACAAGCGTAGCGATAGTCTGTATCAAATGGGAAATCAGCGCATAGGAAATCCCTACTTCCTCACCATGAGAATGACTTTTTCCCAAAGAAATAAAAATCCCTACAATAGCGATTTTAACTACAATATGGTAAGAACCCGCACCGCCAGAAGTAGGCACCATCATCCCAAGAGTTCCCGCCGTAACGAGCAGAAAACCATCGCCAATGGTGAAATCAGAAGTTTCTTTCAAGGCAAAACAAACCAAATACGCCGCGAGAAAATAGCAAATCCATATTCCTGCCGAATGAAGCACAAAAGCAAGTTTGTTCTTGATTTTTCGGACAGCTAAAAAGCCTTCTATCAAGCCTTTAACGAAAGAAATAATTTTCTCTTTAAATTTAATCACAAAAACCACCGCACCAAGCAAAACAAGGACTACAAGGACTATTTTCAGATTAAAATAAAACGCATCCAAGTCTTCTATTCCATGATTTAACAAGAAACTATCCGTAGATGTAAGTTCCTTTTTTTCAGAGACTTTTCGTGTGGTAAGCAGGTTGTAAAACGACGCTAAAACCTTTCCATTAAAAATAAAAGTCAGCAGCAAAAACAAAAGCATAAAAACCAAATCCACCAATCGCTCTATGACTATGGTCGCGATGGATTTTTCTACTGGGACTTTTTCGATTCTGAAAAGCGTAGTCGCCCTCGCGATTTCGCCGCTTCTTGGAATGGTAAGGTTCATCATATACCCGAAGGCTATCGTCCAAAAGGCATTAGAATTACGGATTTGGTAGCCCATCGGTTCTAAAAGAAGATTCCAGCGCACCGCCCGAAACCAATACGCCAAAATAGCAAAGAAAGCAGACATAAACGCCCAAAAATAGTTAATCTCAGCAAAAGATGCTTTCACCTTATCAAAATCCAAATCTCCCAAAGCCAACCACATAAAAAATGCAGCCAATCCAGCTGAAATTAAAATCGTAAAAATATTCTTTATCTGCTTTCTTTTGAGGCTCATTATTATTCTAATAAATTAGTTTTTTCATTAGGGAAAACCACTTTAGGTTCGAAGGTTTTGGCTTCCTCTGGTGTTATCTGTGCATAGGCAATGATGATGACAATATCGCCTTTGTGGGCTTTTCTCGCCGCGGCACCATTCAGACAGATTACTCCTGATTTTCTCTCGCCTCTTATCGCATAAGTGTCAAAGCGTTCTCCATTATTTACATTCACCACATAAACCCTCTCGCCGTGGATAATTCCAGAGGCATCCATCAGATCTTCATCTATGGTAATGCTTCCTATGTAGTTCAGATTCGCTTCTGTAACACTTACTCTGTGAATTTTTGATTTAAAAACTTCTATTAACATGCTGCAAAATTATTGATTTCTTTTTAAACAAACCTAAGATTTATTTAGTATTTTTGTAGCCTTAAATTTCTAAATTTTACACTAATGAAAAAGTTAATTTTACTTTCAGCATTATATGGAGTATTTTTTTGGTATCAATACCATGAAAGCCCAAGATGCTGACACCAAAAAATCTTTCTTGACCACGGGAGTTTCTATAAGCATCCCAAAAGAACACAGCATCACGGTATACGGCGGGGTGAGCACATCGCCAGAGCATACACAAATCGCAATGGTGATGCCTAATATCAAAATCAACAGATATATTTCCTTCATGCCTCTTTATGTATTTCTAAAATCTCCTCAGGCGCACAGCAAGGAAGCAAAAGAACACCAAATCAATGCGATGCTGACTTTCTCCCTTCCTCTGGACAAACAAGGTAAATGGATTTTACAAAACCGAAACACTTATCTACATAGATTCATCGTAGGTGGAGAGGATTTTGATTTTTATAGAGGGCGTCTTGGTATCGTACACAGAGCTAAAATCTTTGATAAATCTGTCAATTTCTTTGCTCACGATGAAATTTTCATTGACTTAAAAAAAGGAGACTTTGCTAGAAACAGAGTATATTTAGGAGCGGATATCAAGCTTTTCAACTGGCTGAATCCACAGTTTTTCTACATTTACCAATCTCATAAAAACCACGCAAGTCCGAACAACCACCTTTTCATCGTTGCGGCTATTATTCCTCTTGGAAATCACGGATTTTTCGGAGCTAAAAAGTAAAGAAAACTTGAAATAATAATAATAATAATACAATATC
>CAUQOP010000013.1:0-12034 GCA_963519505.1 uncultured Flavobacteriaceae bacterium
ATACTATCCAGACAAAAAAACACTTGATATCTGTTTTTGTGCAGGGAGATATACAGAAGACGGCAGGGACAAGGGGTATCCTATCTTCATAGAAGTCATGAAAAAACTTAGTCCAAAATACGATTTTATAAGATTTCATGTTATTGGGAATTATAATCCATCAATCATAGATATATCTGGTTATGAGGATAAAATAAAGTTCTACGGAAGCTTGCCATATGATGATTTAGCGGGTGTATTTAGAAATATAGACATTATCATTTCTCCCAATAAGTCCGACCTTTTAAGCAAGGGAGCATTTGATGGTTTCCCTTTAGGAGCTATTGCAGAAGCCGCCTTGAATGGTTGCCTTGTAATGAATACCGATCCCAACAATGAAAACTTTATCAAAGAGACAGGAGAGTATCATTTTATTCCTGATTTAGAAATGATCATCATCCAGCCTGATTCAAATAACATCATAGAAAATATCGAAAAAATTATTCTCTCTCCAAAACTGATAAAGGAAATTGCTTTTACTGGACAACAGAAATTCATAAAATTATATAATAATGTGGCTCAAATGAAACCACGATTGGAATTATTAAAATCCTTTATCTCAAATTAAGTGTAACTATTATCTTTGTTAAAATTCTTAGCAGTATGAAGCCATTAGTAAGTGTTGTAATGATTACTTATGGACACGAAAAATATATTGAAGAGGCCATAAAAGGAGTTTTTCTTCAAAAAACCAATTTCCCTTTGGAATTGATTATTTCAAATGACAAATCGCCTGATTCTACAGACGAAATAGTAAAAAACATCATAAAATCTGCTCCAGAAAATATTTCGGTGAAATATATCCAGCATCCAGAAAATCTCGGGATGCTTCCTAATCTTATTTCTACCCTTAAAATGGCAGAAGGGAAGTATATCGCTGTTTGCGAGGGAGATGACTACTGGACAGACAAAAATAAACTCCAAAAACAAACAGATTTTTTAGAAAAAAACGAAGATTTCACGCTTACTTTTCACAATGTTTTCATTCGAAATGGTGAATCCCTAAGAGCGGATTTGGACTATGAAAAAAGACTGAGCAGTAAAGATATTTACACAATAGATGACTTATCCAAAGGAAATTTTATCCATACTCCTTCTGTTGTTTTCAGAAATATGGAAATAGAGTTTCCAGAATGGTATTACACTTCTTTTTTAGGTGATTATCCTCTTTGGTCATGGCTTTCTAAAAAAGGAAAAATCAAGTATTTCCCAGAAAAAATGGGCGTATATAGAGAAAATGTAGGCGTGTGGAGTGGCAAATCTCAAGAGGAAAGAGAATTCAAAACCATGCTTGTACTCCGAAATATTATCCCAGATTTTAAGATGTTTCCTAACGCTCAAAGAAACATGATACGCACCAAAAACACTTATATAAAAAACTTCTTAAAACATAAAAGTTTTGCTGAGGTTATGACATCGCCATATTTTCCAGAATTAAAGTTTAAAGACAAGTTTAAACTTATGGTGAGAACATATTTCAACAAAAAAACTAAATAAGACTTATCGTTTTTTGCCCATAATTTTGTCTGCTAAAAATAATATCCTACTTTTTAAAGGAAATTTATTTTTAAACTCTTTTTTTAGAGCATCGTATCTCTCCTTAATGGATTGCGAAGTATTGCAGAAAGTATGTCCTTGGTTTTTATTTTCTATAATAACATTGATTTCATAGAATCTTAATAACCTTTTTAATAGTCTTTTGTAACTTGAAAAAGAAGTGGGTTCTAAATCAAAAAACCTCATGAGTTTGGCTTTTCCTTCCTCTGTTTTGTCAAAAAAAACACCACCCACCTGCTGCTCTTGGTGAGTTCTGTAATAGAACAGCTTATCATTCAAGAACGCGAAACGCCCTTTTCTTGCGGCATTTAATGCTATCCATTCATCATGGTGATAGTCTTTTAATACTGGAAAAGGTATGATTTCAGGTTTTATAGCCACTCTAAACGCCATAGAAGCGCCTGTTGCAATATTACAGAGCAATATTATTTCAAAATAATCAATGTTTTTCCCTTTTTCTCTCAAAAATACAGGAGCATCCCAAAGAGAATATTTCTCATGAACAGCTCCATTTTCATCAATGCAGAATCCATTAGTTGCCACCGCATCTATTTCAGTGTGATTATCAAGAAATGAAACTATTTTTTCGGCTTTGTTTTCTGCCCAGATATCATCTTGGTCACTTAGGAAGATGATCCCTTTACTGCACAGAGAAATTGCTTTTTCAAAGTTTTTGACACTTCGTAGATTGATTTCATTAAAATGTATTCTGAATATCTCTGGATATTGTTTCTGATATTCTGCCAATATTTCGGGAGTTCTATCAGTAGAGCCATCATCACAGACCACTATTTCACTTGGTTTAAGCGTCTGACTAAGAATGGAATCTATCTGCTGATGGATATATTTCTCTCCATTATACGAACACAAAGCTACAGAATACGATGTCATTTTAATTATTTTCTAAATTAAAAACTCTCTCTACCCACTTTTCAAGAGTATATTTTTTATAAATTTCCTCGGGAAGTGCCTGGTACGGAGTCTCAAAAAATTCTTTTGTAATATTACTAAAATCTTTATTTAAGACCAAAATATTATTGGGATTGTAGAAATCATAATTTTTTATTTTTTCATTGTCCGTAATTATTTTTTTCTCCAATGCCATCGCCTCAAACACACGGAAACTCAGCCCATACTGGTTTTCTCTCATCAAGTCTAAAATGACTTTTGTCTTTTTATAAAACTCCGGCAGATTTTCGTGATTTATTCTCTTTCTGGTGAAAACTATTTTATTCTTAGAAAAAGGCTTTATCAGCTGGTTTTTCCAGCTTTTCTTTCCGATAACATACAAGTCAAATTTTAATCTCAGCTCCTCAAATTTCTGTGAAAGAATGTCCAGCTGTTTTATTCTTTTTTTGTCGTAGGAGGTTATGTAAAGAGCATCCTCGCTTGGTTTTTGGTTTTCTTGTGACAAAAATGGCAGATAATTATAATTTGTCAATCTTTCAAATCCATGTTTTTCAATGTCTTTGTCATCAAAAGAATAGATTTTATCAAAAAAATGCAACTTATCCTGCACAGGAAATCTGTCTAGATTATCGTACAAAAATGTAATGAACCTATTGGTACTTTTTTTCATGTATTCCAAAGTAGAATGGTCAAAAGTATCTGCATTTAAAACCAAAATTTGGTCTTGATGCCCCAGCTTATCCAGCTGTTCTATCACGAATTTTTGTCTCTTTTGGTATTTTAGGTTTTTGCCCAAAAATACTTTAGAAAAAAGATTGGTCAATCTCTCCCCGAAATTCTTATAAGAAACCGCCCCTATCTTGATGTGGTTCGCCTCTATTCCCTTTTCCTTCAAGGTTTCTACGATATGGGCATCATAACCCCAAAAATCAAAACTGATAACGCAAATTTTCATTTTCTTTCTTCTCTTTTTAGGGATTCATAAGTTTCATAAACGCTGAGCGTCTGTAATTTACACAATTCAAAACCTTCTTTCCCATCTAAAATTCCTAATTTTAGAATATAAGATTTAAAGAATTTAAAGGCCATTTTTGCCATCTGTGTGAAAAAACTATATTTTTTCCCTTTTTCAAAAAGCTCCTTCCCTTTCAGTTCTCCGTAGTGAATCATTTTCCTGCGGTAAGATTCTTTATCAGCCACAGAATAGTGAAGAAGTTTGTTTTTCAGAGAACCGATATTTTCCTTTATATCAAGGGTTTCGTGTACTTTTTTCTCGGTGATATATCTTGTTTTAGATTTTCTAAAAAGCCTAAAATTCTTATCATTCTGAGTTCCTGAATAGTTGATAGGCTTCCCTTCAAAAAAGAATTTTCGATAAAAATAATAAGCATCCTTTTTGTTCTCAGAATTTAGAGTTTCTATGATTTCCGCTTTCAGCTCTGGCGTGATTCTCTCATCTCCATCCAGAAACAAAACCCAGTCATTTTTGGCGTTATCCAAAGCCAAATTTCGCTGTTTTGTAAAGTTTTCAAATTTATTTTGAATGATTTTCACATTCGGGAAAGTTTCAGCAATTTCTAAAGTTCTGTCCGTGCTGAAAGAATCCACGATAACGATTTCATCACAAAAATCAAAGCATTCCAATACTTCACGAATGTTTTTTTCCTCATTGTGAGTGATAATAAGTCCACTAACTTTTTCCTTGGATACAAGCATCAAATCATAGTTTTCACAAAGTTAATAATATTTATGAATTTTAAAATATTTAGCCCTGAAATAAATATTTTCGATGCGAAAAAGTTATATTTGTTGCCCTAAACGACTAAAATCAAACAATGGGACAGAAATTAGAGGTAAGATATGGGCTGTTCATGGCAGTGTCCATGGTGGTCGGGCAGATGATAGGGTCTGGTATTTTCTTCAAAGTAGATGATGTTTTGGCCTCCACCAATGGCAATGTTTATGCGGGTGTGATGGGCTTTATCATCGTGGGAATCAGTGTAGTTTTTTCAGCAGCATCTATGGCTAATTATGCCATTTTCTCTACGAAAGAAGGCGGCCTCCTGCATTATGTGGAATTTCGCTATGGGAAGAGAGCAGCGGCTTATGTGGGATGGGTTTATTTCATTATGTTTTTGCCTTTGTTAGCAGGAGTATTACTCACTGTATCAGGGATTTATATCTCACACCTTTTTGCCGAGTTTATTGATTTTGAACCTAATTTCCTGCACTATTCACTGATAGGCTGGTGCAATGGAGTCATATTTTTATTCCTTAATATTTTCAGACCAAAATCCAGCGGTATTTTTTTACAATTAACCGCGGTTTTAAAGCTGTTTCCGCTCATTTTCATCGCTGCTTTTGGAATTATCAGCCTTTTAGGAAATGACACCGAACCACTAAATCAAATTGAAAATCAAACCATAATCTCTTCCAACGAAACTAATTTTTGGCTTTTAGTGGGCGCAAGTTTCATTCCTATCGCCTTTTCTATGGATGGGTGGTATATCGCGATGCAAATTTCTGGAGAAATCAAAGACTCACAGAAAAACCTCCCAAAAGCTTTAATTTCAGGGACTTTGATAGTCTTGGTGGTTTATGTTTTTTATTATTTAGGAATTGTCTCCAATATGAGCAGTGATGAAATACAGCAACTGGGCGACACCTACATCATAGAATTTTCTAGAAAAATTTCTACCGAAGCAGGAGCGATAATCATACAGTTATTCATAATTATATCTGTATTAGGAACTTGCAATGGGCTTGTTCTTGCAAATACCCGCGCTCCTTACCAATTCTACAATCTAGAATATTCTAAAAAATTCCTGAATTTAGGCAATATCAGTAAAAGAACTGGAATGCCCGTAAATAGCGCCTTGGTAGGCTTTGGGCTGATGAGTATTTATCTTTTCATTTTTTATTTATCTAATACCAATCCATTTCTAAAAGAGCTGAATTACGACATATCTGCCATTCCTATTCTGTTCATTTATGTGGTTAATTTTTGTTTGTATTTAGGGCTTTTTAAATTGTTTAGAGAACATTTACTAAAAAATAAAACCCTGAAATACACCATGCTGCTTTTTGCTCTGATAGGAACATGCGTGGTTTTAGCAGGGACACTTTCTTCTCCTAATGGATTGTCTTATTTAGTAATCGCCGTGCTCTTTATCTTACTCGGAAAATTAGGCGTAAAGTAATAAAAAAAAACACTACTAAAATTTAGTAGTGTTTTTTTTTTATTCATTAGTGAAATTCATAATCTTTATCCATCACAAAAGTCTCCATAAACTTAGTTGTGTAATTTCCAGCAAGGAAATCAGGATTGTCCATCAGCTGTCTGTGGAATGGAATCGTAGTTTTCACTCCTTCTATATAAAACTCATCCAAAGACCTTCTCATTTTAGCAATAGCCTCATCTCTGGTCTGTGCTGTGATGATGAGTTTGGCTATCATAGAATCATAGTTTGGTGGAATCGTATAGCCAGCATACACATGCGTATCCACTCTCACACCATGTCCGCCAGGGATATTCAGCTGAGTGATTTTCCCAGGTGCAGGTCTGAAATCAGAATACGGATCTTCCGCGTTAATTCTACATTCTATAGAGTGCAATTTTGGATAATAGTTCTTCCCAAGAATTTTTTCTCCTGCAGCTAATAAAATCTGCTCGCGGATAAGGTCATAATCTATAACCTGCTCTGTGATAGGGTGTTCCACCTGAATACGAGTATTCATCTCCATGAAATAGAAGTTTCTATGTTTATCAACCAAAAATTCTATTGTCCCAACTCCTTCATAACCAATATATTCAGCAGCTTTCACAGCGGCATTTCCCATCTTTTCACGAAGTTCCTCCGTCATAAAAGGAGACGGCGTTTCTTCTATCAATTTTTGATTTCTTCTCTGGATAGAGCAGTCTCTTTCTGACAAATGGCAAGCCCTTCCATATCTATCTCCAGCAATTTGGAATTCTATGTGTCTTGGTTCTTCTATCAGTTTTTCCATATACATTCCACCATTCCCGAAAGCCGCCAAAGCCTCTTGAATAGTAGAATCCCAGCTTTCTCTAAGCTCTTCTTTGCTCCAGATGGCACGCATTCCCTTACCACCGCCACCTGCGGTAGCTTTTATCATTACAGGATAGCCGATTTCTTCAGCTATTTTTTCAGCTTCTTCCAAAGATTCTACAAGTCCATCAGACCCTGGAACACAAGGAATTCCAGCCGCTTTCATTGTTGCTTTTGCAGTGGCTTTGTCACCCATTTTTTCTATTTGCTCTGGCGTAGCTCCTATGAATTTTATTCCATTTTTCTGACAAATTCTAGAAAAATTAGCATTTTCAGCCAAAAATCCATAACCAGGGTGAATGGCATCTGCATTTGTAATTTCTGCAGCTGCAATGATGTTAGGAATTTTCAGATAAGAATCCTTACTCGCCGCAGGACCTATACATACCGCTTCATCCGCAAATCTTACATGCAGACTGTCTTTATCCGCGCTTGAGTAGACTGCTACTGTTTTGATTCCCATCTCTTTACAAGTTCTGAGAATTCTCATCGCAATCTCTCCACGATTGGCAATTAATATCTTTTTAAACATTGTTTTTCTGTTTATCAATTACAATAAATAGAGTGATTTATGATGGATCTACTAAGAATAATGGCTGGTCGTACTCTACAGGAGTAGCATCATCCACCAAAATTTTCACGATTTTTCCACTCACTTCAGACTCTATCTGATTGAATAATTTCATGGCTTCTACCACACAAATAACCGTTCCTTCTGTGATTTCGCTTCCTACACTTACGAAAGGCTCTTTGTCTGGAGCTGGTTTTCTGTAGAAAGTACCGATGATAGGAGATTTTATCGTGATGTATTTACCATTATCTGCTGGTTCTGCTGAATTTGCAGAAACTTCCTGCTCTGGCTGTGCAACAGGAGCTGCATTTACCATTGGTTGAACCTGTGTCATTTGTGGAGTCGTAACCACCGTACCAAATGTATGATTGGTAATATTGATTTCAAAATCCTTAGTTTTGTATTTTACTCCAGCTACATCAGCCTTTGAAACAAATTTAATAAGGTTTTGTAAGTCTTTAATATCCATAAAAAATAATTTTATTGTTCAAATATAGTAAATAAACACAAAAAACCATTCACTTTTGTAAAAAAGAATGGTTCTATATTTCTACCGCGATTTTTGGAGATTTTACCAAAAATCTATAGTTATTCTGCAGATTCTACTTCTTTTTCAAGAACTACTTTACCTCTGTAGTAAAGTTTTCCTTCATGCCAGTGAGCTCTGTGATATAGGTGTAATTCACCTGTTGTAGCATCTTTTGCTAATTGAGGAACTACTGCTTTGTAGTGAGTTCTTCTTTTATCTCTTCTTGTAGATGACTGTCTTCTTTTAGGATGTGCCATTTCTAATAATTTTTAGCTTTTTATATTAACTTTTATTTTCTCAACTTATTCAACGCTTCCCATCTTGGATCTATGTCTTCATCATCGGCCTTTTCTTCATTTATTTTAGGACTGAATTTATCCAGCAAGTCTTGGAATTCTTCATTTTCTAATACTGCAGGAGATACTTTCTTCATAGGAATAGCAAGAACCACTGCTTCGTAGATAAACTGAGCAATATTAAACTCACTATAGTGATGAGGAATTGTAATTATCTCTTCATTACTATCATCATATTCTTCTCCAAACTTTACTAAGAATTTTATTTCATTGTTTATTGGATACTGGAATTTTTCATTGCTGATATCACAAGTCAAATCCACTGTTCCCGAAACAGAAATTACAAAATCCAAAAAAGTAGAATGTTTTTCAAGTAAAACTTTACTAACTATTTTGGCATTTTCAAATTCTTCTTCAGCCTCAAATAAATCAAAGAACTGTTGTTCAACACAGAACTCAAACTCATGTTTTCCTTGCTTTAGACCAGAAAAACTGATGTCATAGTTTCTATATTTGTCCATAATAGGTTTGCAAAAGTACTTTTTTTTTCTAAAACAACAAAATTATCTATCAAAAAAGTTACTTTCTTTTAAATTTCAATAACAAAACATTGTCTTTATACAACTCCAAAGAGGTTTCGCTGATTACATATTTATTCACTTTTTCAAGTAAATTTAGATAATCTTCTTCCACAGAAATATTATCACAAAGTTTTCGTGTCGCTCCTATACTTTTTACTTGGAAAGTGTCTTTTGAATTTGTGGTTAATTCCGAGAAATAATTATTACACCCAGAAAAACCTGACACTCTACCTTTTGCAATTCCTAGAGTAATTCCAGAGTTTGTCTTAGAATTTTCCTCTAAAACCCAACTGGTATTATTCAATTGTATACTCTCTTTTTTTCCTGCAACAGATGCATTGGAACAAGATAATGACAAGACAAGCAAGGCTGTTAGTGAAATTATTTTTTTCATAATTCGTGTATTTATGAGCGGAGTTCCGCATTAAACTGTTTCTTGAAAACATTCACCAAAGAATCCATCACTTGTGCTATCTCCTTTTCTTCCATTGTTTTTTCTTCGTTAAGAAGTTCAAAACTCAATGCATAAGATTTCTTGTCCTCTGGAAGATTTTTTCCTTCATACACATCAAACAAATTGATGCTCTTCAAGAATGGAGACTTGTTATTTTTAGCAGCATTATAAAGCTGTGTGTATAGCACAGACTTATCTACTAACAGCGCCAAATCCCTTCTAGTTTTGTTAAATTTAGGAATATCTCTGAAGCGTAAATTCTCTGTATTACGAAGATTTTGACATTCTTCAAGTTCTATTTCTGCATAGAAAGCTTCTTGTTCTATGTCGAATTTTTTCAACATCTGCGGACTTACTTTCCCGAGTCTTGCGACAGTTTTCCCTTCAACCGAAAACTCTATCGCATCCGAGAAACGGCTATCCTGCAATGGTTTTTCAATGATATCAAAATTCAATTTATCTAAAAGTAAAGAAACATACGCTTTCAAATGATAGAAACTCGTGCTATCCTTCGGCAGAAGCCAGTTTTCAGAATGATTTCTCCCTGAAACCAAAATCGCCATCTGTTTTCTCTCCTCGTATTTTTCCTTTTTATGATAAATTTTTCCTAACTCGAAAAACTTAATATCCGCATTTTTTCTGTTGATATTATAAACAGCATTCTCCAAAAGCCCTTCCAACAAAGATTTTCTCATAAACGCCAAGTCACTGCTCAATGGATTTAGCAGCTTCACAGCATCCGTTTCATCTTCCACCGAAGTAAGGGAATTATTCATCACTTCATAAAACCCATTCGCCTGAAGCGCCCTTGCCCACTCGTTTTCTAATCCATCTTGGTCATCAAAACTCAATTTCACTGGAGTAAAAGAAATTTTCTGCGGTGCATCTATCTTATTATATCCATAAATTCTAAGGATTTCCTCTATCACATCTATTTCTCTGGTAACATCAGCTCTGTAATTCGGCACCAAAAGTTCTAGCCCATCGGTAATTTCGTTAAGAGGTTCTATTTCCAAAGATTTCAAAATTTCTTTTACTTTCCCTCTATGGATTTTTATTCCTAAAATTTGATCCAATTTAGAATATCTAAAAATCACATTATGAAGTTTTATTTTTTCAGGGTAATGCTCTATATAATCCCCTACCAATGTTGCTCCTGTCAATTCCTGTAACAGTTTCACCGCCAAGGAAATAGTAGTTTTAGTATTATTCGGGTCTACTCCTCTCTCAAAACGGAAAGAAGCATCGGTATTCAGTCCGTGGAATTTAGCCCCTTTACGAACAGCAACAGGGTTAAAGTAAGCACTTTCCAAGAAAATAGACTGCGTCTGCTCAGAAACCCCACTGTCCTGCCCACCAAAAACCCCAGCGATGCAGAGCGGTTTCTGATTTCCATCTTTTATCATGATTTCCTCTCCATTCAGCGTTCTCTCCACTCCATCCAGTGTGGTAAATTTCGTTCCTTTCGGGCTGTTTCCTACCGTTATTTTATTTCCTCCTATTTTATCTAAATCAAAAGCATGAAGCGGCTGTCCATAAGCATGAAGAATATAATTGGTAACATCCACCACATTATTTATAGGTGCAAGACCTATTGCTTTCAGTCTGTTTTTCAGCCATTCTGGCGATTCTTCTACTTTTATATTTTTCAAAACAGCACCAATGTATCTCGGCGCCAAATCATTATTTTCTACTTCAACAGAAAAATTATGCTCTCCTTCTGATTCAGCGGCGTAAGTTTCCATTTTAACAAGTTTAGAATCAATTCCATTACAAGTTAAAAATGCGTGTAAATCTCTCGCTACGCCATAGTGCGAAATCGCATCTGTCCTGTTAGGCGTCAGCCCTATTTCATAAACTTCATCTTGCTGAATATCAAAGTAATCCGCCAGAGGTTTTCCTACTTCATGAGTTTCATCCAAAACCATAATTCCATCATGGCTGTTGCCCAAATCTATCTCATCCTCTGCACAAATCATCCCTTCTGAAACCTCGCCTCTGATTTTAGTTCTGTTAATCGTAAAAGAACCTCCGTTTTTATCAAACAAAGTTGTCCCTACCACAGCCACCGCAACTATCTGTCCTGCAGCCACATTAGGAGCTCCACAGACGATATTTAGAATTGTAGCATTTCCTACATCTACAGTGGTTTTACTTAGTTTATCGGCGTTTGGATGTTTTTCACAAGTTAAAACCTTACCTACAACGATGCCTTCCAAACTTCCTTTGATAGTTTCAAATTTATCTATCCCCTCTACTTCCAAACCTATATCCGTGAGGTAAGTTCCTATTTTTTCTGAATTTAAATCTGTACTAATGTAATCTTTAAGCCAATTATTCGAAATCTTCATTGAAATATAAATATTAAAAAAGGAGATGCAAAGGTCTTTTACTCTACATCTCGTTTATTTTCATTTTGTTAATTTAAACCTATTACTGGCATTGACAGCATGAGTATTTGCTCTTCCTCATCCAGTCCGTCCGCTGGTTCTACAATCCCTGGTCTATTCGCTTGGGACATTCTCATGATAATATCCTCCGAATCTAGAACCGCTATCATTTCTGTCAGAAATTTTGAACTATATCCTATATTGATATCCTCTCCTGAGTAGTCACATGGTATCTGCATTTCTGCTTTATTCGCATATTCTGTATCTTCTGCATGAAGGTAAAGAATATTTCCTGACAACTTAAATCTTACCTGACTGGTAGATTTGCTAGCAAAAATAGAAGCCCTTTTGATAGAACTTAATAGAAGTGTTCTGTTTATAGTCAGCACATTAGGATTTTCCTTAGGAATTACTGCATTATAATTAGGATATTTTCCATCTATCAAACGACAAATCCATACATGCTCCTTGAAGGAAAACTACGCCATGTTTTCATTAAACTCTATAACCACCTCATCATCTGAACTTGTCAGAATATTTTTAAAGATACTCAGTGGTTTTTTAGGCATAATGAACTCCATCGGCTCACTATTTTTAATGTCTGTTCTTTTATAAACCACCAATCTATGAGAATCCGT
>CAUQOP010000014.1:0-11692 GCA_963519505.1 uncultured Flavobacteriaceae bacterium
CCGCTACATCAGTTTGCGTCAGGATTTTATCATGAGTTTTGATGCTTACTGCGGTGTATACTTGGTGCGTTTTTCCAGAAAGTGTTTTGAGCATTTCTTTGGCTTGCTCGCTGGATTTTGGTTTTCCTAAAATTTTATTTTCAAAAACGACCACGGTATCAGCAGTCAGAAGAATTTCAGATTTATCCAAACTTCGGAAAGCCTTGGCTTTCAGTTCCGAAAGAAAAGCAGCAACATCACTTGCAGGGAGATTTTCGGGATAAATCTCATCGCATTCTATATTAATTACTTCAAAATCAAATCCCAAAGACCCAAGTAATTCCCTGCGACGCGGCGACTGTGAACCTAAGTATAATTTCATGTTTTTTTGATTTATACAGAAGCGGTATCGTCTTCCTCTGTCCATTTTCCCTGCACCTTCATCACTTGTTCTATCACATCCCGCACACAGCCTTTTCCACCGTGGATAGGCGAAATATAATCGGCAATTTTCTTAATTTCTGGAACAGCATTGATGGGGCAAGCACCGATAGCTGACAGCCTAAGCATATCATAATCAGGAATATCATCTCCCATTGACAAAACCTCATCGTTTTTCAAATCGTATTTGTCTTTGAAATCTTCAAAATTTTGAAGTTTGTAGCTGGATTTTGGGTAATAATCCGTTATCCCTAAATAATTGAGTCTGTGTTTCACCATCGGGTCGCTTCCTCCTGTGATACAAGCGATTCTGTAACCAGCTTTTATGGCTTTGGTCACAGCATAGCCATCCAAGACATTCATCGTGCGGCTCATGCTTCCATCTGGCATCAGAACGATGCTTCCATCCGTGAAAACGCCATCTACATCAAACACGAAGGCTTTTATATCTTTTAATTTTGATTTATAACTCATACATTTTTTTTATCGATTGGTTCATTATTTTATAAATTTCTCTCTGTTCATCGTTTTCTAAGAGAGTTTCGTGCATTTGCAATATTTTTTGGTCATTCCTTCTGGCAGGCCCTGTCTGGGCATCTTTTGGGTTGATAGAATGGATTTTATCAACGGTTTCTTCTATCAGTGGAAGAAAAAACTCAAAAGGAATGTCTTGGCTGTCAGAAATTTCTTTTGCTCTGGCAAAAAGATGATTGACAAAATTACAAGAAAAAACGGCAGTGAGATGAATGTATTTTCTTTTTTCATCATCTACGAGCATGGCTTTTGAGGAAATTTTTTTGGCTAAATTCATCAAAATTTCCTTGTCGTTTTCATTTTCAGCATCGATGAAAAATGGGATTTTGGAATAGTCCAGTTTTTTCTCCTTTGAAAAAGTCTGCAAAGGATAGAAACTCGCCTTTCGGTATTCTCCAGCCAGAATTTCCATTCGGGTGGAGCCAGAAGTGTGGGCTACGAGGCTGTTTTTGTCCGTGATGATTTTGGAAACTTCACCAATGGCATCATCTTTCACCGCGATGATGTATAAATCCGCAGGGTCTAAACGCTCCGTAGAATACGAAATCCCAAGCTCGGAGGAGATTTTCTCCAAACTCGCCTCATTCCTGCCGAAAAGTTGTTTTACAGGAATTTGGTTTTCCGTAAAAGCTTTCGCCAGATGGTAGGCAACATTCCCTGAACCGATAATAACTATTTGCATCCCACAAAAATAAGAGAAAATTTTGTGAAAAGATTGTTTTTAAGAAATATCTTTGTAAGGTTGAATAAAATAAGTGTAATAATCTGAAAAATGAGAAAAATACTATTGTTTTTTATATGTATGTCTTGTATTAAGTCAAATAAAACCGAAAATAACATACATACGGACACAAAAGAGCTTGAAAAATATATAAATCTACCTGTTGCCATTCAAAAAGCAGAATATGAAATATCCAAAACGAAACTTGGAGAACTCAGCCAAGATTGCAGCCAAATTATTGAAATATATGCAGTAATAAAATTTTCAAACCAAGATTATAAAACAATTTTCAAATCTGCTAATAAGAAGTATAACTTTCCTTTAATAGTGAAAAAAGAAGATTGTAGAGATTGGTATCCTCCTTATGTGAAGAAATTTTTGTGAAAGATAGCAACGAATTATTCGAAATAAATTCTGCTATTTATGAAGAAAATAATTTTTTAAAAGAAAATACAAAAGGAAACCTTATATTCTTTCCTGTTGAAAACAATGCAATCTGCTGTATTGCATCTATTTGTGAAAAATAAATTCTAATATTGTATAATCCTAAAAAGCAATGAAAACCACAGAACTGAACAAAATAATAAAAGAAATAAAATTCGCAGATAAGTTTATTAAAAACGGAAGATTGGCTTACTACATAATGAAAGATAAGTCTGGAGCATCTGTTTTAATAGGTTTTTATTTAGATTCATCAGTAGACAAAGACGCTTTTTTCTTACAATATTTTGTCCAGTGTTTATATGTTCCGTTTTCAACATATAATTTCAGTTTAGGCGAGAGAATAGGAAATCATTGGAAAAAAGAAGAAATAAATGACATAAATTTATCTTTACAGAATTTCAAAAAATTCAACTTTCTAAACTCTTTTGAGGATATTATACCCTATATATTAAATAATTCTTACTGTGGGCATAAAATAGGAAGAGATGAATATTTAGCATATACATATTTTATACTTGGGAAATATTCTGAAGCATTACAATATATAGAAAAAATAACAGCATTAAAAAAGCATGAAAATGCAGAGTGGTTCAAAAAAGCTATTCAAAAAGCTGAACTAATAAAAGAGTATATTATAAAAAATGATTATGATAGTGGTATTTACCAGCTTTTAAAATGGCAAAATGAAACAATAACAGCCCTAAAACAACCAAAACTTCTTCTTGTTTAAAAAAACACCACCTCCACCGAAGCAGACTGATGCTTGAAGAATTCATTTTCCTCAAATTCTATCCCTGCGTAACCTCGCAGTACATCATAGACCAGCTCTTGCAGGACGCCTTCGCCCAGTCCGTGGATGACTTCCAGCCGTTTTATTTTATTCGCTTTGCAGAAGTCCAAAACCTCCATTAGTCGCTCTTTTTGGATGAAAAGCCGTTCCCAAGAGTCATATTCATTAGGGTTTTTCACTAATTGATCAAAGTGAAGGTCTATTTTCATCGCGTTTTTTTGGTGCTTTTGGGAAATATTCTTTTTCGTTTCTTCTTTTTTGGTCAAAGGAACTTCATCATAAATCAAGTTTCCGCGCAAAACAAGCAGAGCCAAAGGATATTCGTGCCGAAAACCATGCGAATCCTCAAAAACCGCCGTTTTATCCTTTACCGAGACCAGAGTTCCCTCCAAATCCTCATCAATCACCGAAACTTTATCGCCTATTTTCATATTTTTATCTTGTGCCGAGTTCTATTACTTCCAAATCTTTTATCTCCTGCCCATCTATCACGAATCTCATCATCGTTCTTACCTTGTGCCAGCCCACATTTCCACACGCGCCAGGGTTGAGGTGCAGCAGTCCCAAATCTTGGTCAAACATAACTTTCAAAATATGAGAATGCCCAGAGATAAAGAGTTTCGGCGGGCGCTGGAGTAGTTCCGCTTTGATGCTGGGAGCGTATTTTTTCGGATAACCGCCGATGTGCGTCATCAGAACTTCCACTTCCTCGCAGGTAAATCTCAGTATTTCAGGAAATTGTTTCCGTATTCCTGCGTCATCTATATTCCCAAAGACACCTTTCAGAGGCTTTACCGCGCTGAGGCTGTCTATCACTTCCTGATTTCCAAAATCTCCTGCATGCCAGACCTCATCCGCCTGTGAGGCGTATTCCAAAATGCGATTATCCATATAAGAATGCGTGTCCGAGAGAAGTAATATTTTTTTCATTGCTAAATGACCACCAAAACAAGGCAAATGTAATAGAAATTTACGATTTTTGCAGTCTTAAATTGCAAATTATGCGGTATTTTATAGAATTTTCCTACAATGGAGCTCATTTCTTTGGTTATCAGATACAGCCAAAGCAGATTACCGTGCAGGAAGTCTTAGAAAAAGCCCTCTCAACACTATTGAGAGAAGATATAAAAACCACAGGCGCAGGTCGCACCGATACGGGCGTACATGCACGAAAGATATTTGCCCACTTTGATACGCAGCAGCCTATCAGCGCGGATTTAGTGAAGAGGCTGAACGCTTTTCTTCCGCCGAGTATCGCCATTAAGAGAATTTTTCAGGTTGAAGAAGAAATGCACGCGAGATTTAGCGCTGTTTATAGAACTTATGAATATCATATTTCATTAGAAAAAGACCCTTTCACAGAGGCTTTTTCATGGCAGATGTGGAGACAAAAATTAGATGTAGAAAAAATGAACAAAGCTTGTAAAATCCTCTTCGAATACGAAGATTTTACCAGTTTTTCAAAACTGCACACGGATGTAAAAACGAATAATTGTAAAATTTATCACGCCCAATGGAACCAAAAAGGCAGCAGCCTTGTTTTTACAATTTCGGCTAATCGTTTTTTAAGAAATATGGTCAGGGCTATCGTGGGAACATTGGTGGAGGTAGGTTTAGGAAAAATAAAACCAGAGGACCTGCATGATATCATCCAAGCCAAATACCCTAATACAGCAGGCGCCTCCGCTCCCGCACACGGACTCTATCTCGTAGATGTGGGCTACAAAGAAATGGATAAATAGGGCAGAAATTTTAAAATATTCTTACCTTTGTCACTATGGCATTTAATTCTATTTTAAATAAAATATTTAATCTTTTCATTCTCAGAAGGATGAAAGGAATCAACCAGTTTATTGAATATCCTATCGAGACTCAGCAGAGAGTTTTGTTTTCTCTGCTTTCCCAAGCGAAGAATACGGAGTATGGGAAACTTCATTACTTTGAAGAAATTAAGTCTTATGAGGATTTCAATAAGCAGGTTCCTATCGTGTCATACGAGGATTTTGAACCTTTTATCGAGAAGGCGCGACAGGGAAATTCTGATGTTTTTTGGCCTGGTAAAATAAAACATTTCGCGAAATCATCTGGAACGACCAATGCGAAGAGCAAATTCATCCCAATTTCAGATGAAAGCCTCCAAAACTGCCACTATAAGGCAGGGAAAGACCTTTTGGCGATTTATATTAACAATCACAAAGACAGCAATTTATTTAAATTTAAAAATCTAAGATTAGGCGGAAGTGCCGAACTTTATGAAAGTTTTGGAACGAAATTCGGCGATTTATCAGCGATTTTGATAGAAAATCTGCCTTTTTGGGTAGAGAGAACCACCACGCCGAGCAGAGAAGTTTCCCTCATGTCCGAATGGGAAACCAAACTGAAAGCCATAGTTTCAGAAGTGAAAAACAAAGATGTGGGCAGCCTCACGGGAGTTCCCAGCTGGATGATGGTGCTTCTGCAAAGGGTTTTGAAAGACACAGGGAAGAAATCCATTTCCGAAGTCTGGCCGAATCTGGAAGTGTTTTTCCATGGCGGAATTAGTTTTGTGCCGTATAGAGAGCAATATAAACAGCTGATAGGCAAGGACATCCGCTATTATGAGATTTATAATGCTTCAGAAGGATTTTTCGGAATTCAAGACCGGTTTGGCAGCGATGAAATGCTCCTCATGCTGGATTATGGAATTTTCTATGAATTTATCCCAATGGATACTTTTGGGACAGAAAACGCAAAAGCTGTTTTGCTGGAAAATGTAGAATTAGGAAAAAATTATGCAGTCGTTATCTCCACTAATGGAGGGCTTTGGCGCTATCTGATAGGCGATACGATAAGATTCACAGACCTAAAACCTTTTAGATTTAAAATTTCGGGAAGAACCAAGCATTATATCAATGCATTTGGCGAGGAACTGATGATAGACAATGTGGAAACAGCCCTCTCTAAGGCTTGCCAAGAAACCAATGCAAAAATTACGGATTACACAGGTGCGCCAGTCTATATGAAAGACAGCGAATCTGGCAGCCACGAATGGATGATAGAGTTTTCCACAGAACCGAATGATTTTGGGCGTTTTTCTGAAATCTTTGATGAAACGCTGAAATCTCTAAACTCTGATTATGAGGCAAAAAGATATAATAACATGACTCTGAAACCGCCGATTATCCATAAAGCGAGAACTAATCTCTTCTACGACTGGATGGCATCTCGCGGGAAGCTGGGCGGACAGAATAAAGTCCCGCGCCTCAGCAATGACAGACAATACATAGAACCTCTTTTAGAAGAGAATAAAAAATAAAAGCTCCTTTTTAAAAGGAGTTTTTTGTTAATTTTTGAAGGCGATAAAATCCATCTTGTTTAAACTAATTGCACTAATACTTTTAGAAAAATTCAGAATAAAATCTATGGTTTTCTTTTTGGGCATAAGTACAATTTTAGCAAAATTGTAGTTTTTTTTCATAGGTGAGATATTTACTTTTATTTCTCGAACGAAAAAAAACTGTTAATTATTATGATGTTAAAACAATTTTATTTTCTGCAATTATTTTTCTAATGTTCATGAGGGCATAGCGCATTCTGCCGAGAGTAGTATTGATACTTGTGTTGGTCAGTTCTGCTATCTCTTTGAATGTCAGTTCGTCATAGAAACGCATTTTGATGATTTCCTGCTGGTTTTCAGGAAGAAATACGATGATGTTTTTTAAATCCTTATGTATCTGGCTGAGAATCAGCTGTTCCTCAACATTGAAATCAGTTTCCTTAATAGTGTCAAAAATACAAAATTCATCATCCATGTAAGATGTCTCAGACACAGTGATATGTCGAGATTTTGCACGGAAATGGTCTATGATGAGATTGGAGGCTATTCTTTTAGCCCAAAGGATGAATTTGTCTTCCTCTGTGTATTTTCCCTCTTTTAGTTTGATGATGATTTTTATAAAAGTATCTTGGAAAAAATCATTTGCTAGATCTTCATCTTTCACTTTATAAAAAATGAAAGAAAATAAGTCCTGCTGGTGTTTCTGAATTAACTTTTCTAAAGCCTGTTCATCACCTTTTTGATATTGTGATATGAGGCAACTGTCAGATATTTTCATAACTCTACATTTTTTACAGAGAAGACAAATCCTCTCCCATTATATCAATTATTGAAAATGTAGAATTTTACCTCATGTATTTTAGAATTTTTAATAAACTATATTACAAAGTAAATAAAAATACACTAGAAAAGCAAATTTTTTACTAGAAAATTATCCTTTAGATTTGCTGTTTGAGTTCTTGAAAGGCTCTGTTGGGATATTAAAAGTAACTCCTAAACGAAATCCCTTTAATTCTTTTCCATGAAGTGTTTGGTTCGGATAAGAAAAAGCATATCCGCCAGTAATATCAAATAAACCGAGTAAACTTATCCCCAAATAAGGCGCAAAATACTTAGTAGTAGCCTCCACACCAGCCATGTAGTAATAGGCATGAGCGACATAGACCTCTTTTCTAGGATTGAATAAAATATCTCCTTGGACTTTTGGCATTATCGCAAATTTACCATTTGTCGCTCCCATCAGAGCAGATGCTCCGACACGAAATGCTACATTATCAGTGTCCTTTTGGGCAATGAATAGTTTCCCGCCTATTTCTCCAAAACTTTGATTTTGGTAAGCGTATCCCGCACTAATCATCGTATATGAAGTGTTCTGAGCATGGGCAAGTGAGGAGCTGAATAAAAAAGCAAGGAACAGACTCCATTTGCTTTTTAATATGGATTTAGTAGCTTTCATTTTCATTAGGGAAGTTTTGTTCTTTCACATCTTTTACAAATTGTCCCACAGCTGAGGTGATTTCAGAATAAAGGTCAAGATATTTTCTTAAAAATTTAGGTTTGAAACTTTCATTCATTCCCACCATATCTTGATAAACCAATACCTGCCCATCGCAGTGGACTCCCGCTCCAATACCGATAGTAGGAATGGAAATGCTTTCCGTAACTTGTTTTGCTAACTGGCTAGGGATTTTCTCTAATACTAAAGAAAAACAACCTAAACTTTCTAATAATTTAGCATCTTCGATTAGTTTTTGGGCTTCGGCATCTTCTTTAGCTCTGAGTTTATAACTTCCGAACTGATTGATACTCTGTGGGGTAAGTCCAAGGTGACCCATCACAGGAATTCCTGCATTCACGATTTTTTTGATAGAGTCAGCTACCTCACTTCCGCCTTCTAGTTTGATGGCGCTTGCTCCAGTTTCTTTCATGATTCGGATAGCAGAGTCTAGGGCTTTGTCTGGATTACATTGGTAAGAACCAAAAGGTAAATCTACCACCACCAAAGCTCTTTTTATTCCTCTCACCACACTTTGTGCATGATAAATCATGTGGTCAAGGGTGATAGGCAGAGTGGTGTCATATCCAGCCATTACATTGGCAGCAGAATCTCCCACCAAAATAGTATCTATCCCACCAGCATCCAACATTCTGGCAGTGGTAAAATCATAAGCTGTGAGCATGGATATTTTCTCGCCATCCTGTTTCATTTTTCGGATGTTTTCTGTGGTTATTTTTTTTATTTCAGAATGTACAGACATAGTTTTTATTTTTAAATGTAAAAGACAAAAATACATAAAAAAATAGGCAAAAGCCTATTTTGTAAAATTTTAATTGTAATCTACATGACCTAGTTTTCTCAATCTGTTATGGTCTAGTATTTTAATATTTCTTCCCTCCACCTCTATCAGCTGATCAGTTTTAAACTCAGAGATAAGTCTGATGGCACTTTCTGTAGCAGTTCCTATCAGGTTAGATATTTCCTCTCTTGTCAAAGAAATTTTTATAAAACCTTCTGGGTCAGTTCCTAGCTTAAGCTCTAGCAAAAGAAGAATCTCAGCTAGTCTTTCTCTTACAGTTTTTTGTGCAAGGAGCGTGATGGTGTTAGAATACTCTCCTAATTCACAAGAAATCTTCTGAAGCATGGCATAGGACAACTTCGGATTAGACATAAGCAGCTTATGAAAAATTTCTCCAGAAATAAAAGTTACCTGCACAGGAGACATAGCTTCTGCTGATGCACCAAATTCCTCCTCTGAAAGCAGTGAACGATAACCGATGAGGTCACCTTCCTTCGCGAAGCGTAGAATCTGCTGTTTTTTATTAAACCCCATTTTATAGATCTTTATCGCACCTTTTTGTATGAAAAAAACGCCTTTTGGCATCTCTCCTTCGGCGAAAACTAACTTACCTTTTGGAATAGAGATAACTTTTTTTTCATCTAAATATCTCTGAAAATCTTCCTCTGAGAGACATTCCTCAAAAGACTTTTCACAGAAAATATTCTGAAAATTATGTTCGATCTCAATGTGATGTTCTATCAGCATAATTATATGATATTTGTCAGCAAATATAACATTTTTTTTTAAACAGCTAAATTTATTTAATTATAGTTTAAAAAAGACCTCCCTAGTAACAAATAAATACCTTAAATAAAGGAAATTTGTTTAATTGAAATTTAAAAATTACAATCTTTGCTTCAGCTGAGGTATGATTTGGTCTTTCCATTCATAAAAATCTCCAGCAAGAATATGCTCTCTAGCGGTTCTTACCAAATCTAAATAAAATGCCAAGTTGTGAATGGAAGCAATCTGCTTCGCCAAATATTCTTTCGCTACGAAAAGATGTCTTACATAGGCCTTGCTGTATTCTCTATCCACGAAACTTGTCCCAAATTCATCCAGCGGCGAAAAATCATCTTTCCATTTTTGGTTTTTCATATTCATCACACCATTCCAAGTGAAAAGCATCGCGTTTCTGGCATTCCGTGTCGGCATTACACAGTCCATCATATCAATTCCCAGCCCGATGCTTTCCAAAATATTCCAAGGCGTTCCAACACCCATTAGATATCGTGGTTTTTCTTTTGGGAGAATGTCTGTAACGATGTCTGTGATTTCGTACATTATTTCCTCGGGTTCTCCTACAGAAAGCCCGCCGATGGCGTTTCCTGCTGCTCCTGCTTCCGAGATGACCTCCGCAGAGATTTTTCTAAGGTCGTGATAGACAGAACCTTGAACAATCGGGAATAAATTCTGCTGATGTCCATAGAGTTCTTTATTTGCAGTGGTCCAGTCAATACATCTTTTCAGCCAGCGGTGCGTAAGCTCCATGGATTCTTTGGCTTGGTTGTATTCACATGGGTAAGGAGTACATTCATCAAAAGCCATGAAAATATCTGCTCCTATTTGTCGCTGGATTTCCATTGATTTTTCAGGAGAGATAAAATGATAGCTTCCATCTATATGGGATTTGAATTTTACTCCTTCTTCGGTCATTTTTCTGCTTGCAGTGAGAGAAAATACCTGATAACCACCGCTGTCGGTAAGAATAGGTCTGTCCCAGTTCATAAACTGATGCAGTCCGCCTGCCTTCTGCATAATCTCCATCCCTGGGCGGAGATACAGATGGTAGGTGTTTCCTAAGATGATTTGTGCTTTTATGTCTTCTTTTAGTTCGTGCTGGTGAACGGTTTTTACACTTGCCACAGTTCCCACAGGCATAAAAATAGGAGTTTGTATTTCTCCGTGGTCTGTGGTTATTTTCCCTGCGCGGGCTTTTCCAGTGGTAGTTTTTTCAACTTCAAAAAAATTCTTCATAGAGGAATATTTTATTGTTCAGGTTTATTTTCGAATTTATTTTTCATTAAATATTCATTCATTTTCGGGTCTTTCTCCAAAATTATTTTTTTTGCGTTATCGTATATTTCATTCAGACTTTTGGAGTCGAGGATATAATAATTATAACTATCCTTAAAATCACGAGCCGAGATATTATGCTTTTTCAAAACAAAAAGATTGGCATCTTCCAAGTCCATTTTGGGCTGAATCACATAGGCCTGCTCATAGATGGCAAAATCTGCTATGACTTCTGATAGTTTTTCCTTACTGATGAGGTTTTTGGGTTTTTCGGCAGAATTATTACAAGAAAATAACGCCAGAAAAAGAACCATTACAAAGATTTTTTTCATAGTTATAAAGTTCTGAATAATGATTTTAATTTTAATTTAATAACACCAAAAATGGCTTCGGTGATGATGCCGCCGTTCATCTTGGATTCTCCCTGCGTTCTGTCAGTAAAGATGATAGGGATTTCTACTAATTTTAGACCTTTTTTGAATGCGCGATATTTCATCTCCACCTGAAAACCATAGCCTTTTAGTCTGATTTTGTCTAAACCGATATTTTCCAACGCTTTTCTCGAAAAACAAACAAAACCAGCCGTGGTGTCATGAATAGGAATTCCTAAAATGAATCTCACATATTTAGACGCGAAATAAGACAGTAGCACTCTGCTCATAGGCCAGTTGACAACATTTACGCCCTTGCAGTATCTAGAACCAATTGACATATCGGCATTTTGGCAGGCATCCAATAATTTTGGTAAGTCATTGGGATTGTGCGAGAAATCGGCATCCATCTCAAAAATATAATCATAATTGTGACGAAGCGCCCAGCCAAAGCCGTGCAGATAAGCCTTTCCTAAACCATTTTTAGCTTTTCTAACGCTCAAATGGAGATGTGCAGGAAACTCATTTTGAAGGGTTTTTACAATCTCCGCAGTGCCGTCAGGAGAGGAATCATCCACGACTAAAATATGAAAATCTTGTCCCAAAGAAAATATGGCCGAAATAATATCTCGGATATTTTCTTTTTCGTTGTAAGTGGGGATAATAACTAATTTTTTCATTCAGAATAAGGTGCAAATATAATCTTTTTTAAATCTTCAGGTTTAAAAATAATATAAAACC
>CAUQOP010000015.1:0-11201 GCA_963519505.1 uncultured Flavobacteriaceae bacterium
TCTTTGTGAATCACTGGCCGTCAAGAAGAGGTGGAGACGCTGTATCTATGCCGAAGCGTAATGCCGCTGCTGCCCTGCTGAAACAAGAGATGGACGCCCTGCGGGAGAAAAACCCAAATATCAAACTCATCGCGATGGGAGACTTTAATGATGACCCTATCAGCCCAAGTTTTAAAAATCATCTGAAAGCCGTAGGCGATGAAAAAGAGCTGAATGAGGAATTTCCGTATTTCAATCCGATGTACAAAATGTACAAAAAAGGTGTGGCGAGTTTAGCCTACCGAGATGCTCCCAATCTTTTTGACCAGATTATTTATTCTAAAAATCTAGTTCCTAGTTCTTCTGCTGAGGAATATACCGTTTATAGAACCGAAGTCTATGCTCCTGCTTACCTTATTAATAAGCAAGGAAATTACAAAGGTTATCCTTTCCGCTCTTGGGATGGAGACAAATTTACAGGAGGCTACAGCGACCATTTCCCTGTGTTCACTATTTTGCAGAAAGAAGCTAATAAGTGATAAAGAAAGTTTTGCGGGATTTTGTTTCTTTTTTGAAACATCCCAAAGATGTGCAGACAAAAGAAAGTTTTAAAAGGAAATTACAAACAATTTTCATTCTTTTGGTGGGCAAAATGTGTGTTTTTTGTTTTGTCTTAATGCCCTTGAATAATTTGGTGGAATATTTTGTTTCTACTGACTCAAAACTTGATTTACATAAAAAGAGCATTACTTCTGCTATTTTTATTGCTGTTGTTTTAGCACCTGTTTTAGAGGAGATTGGATTTAGACTGATTTTAAGGAGAAATTTTCCTATAAAGTATATCTTCAGCCAAAAACTTTGGGACAAGATATTTCCTTTCTTGGTGTATGCTTCATCTGTGATTTTTGGTTTTGTTCACCTTACCAATTATACTAATGATGGTTTTTGGTTTTATGTTTTTTCTCCTATTATTATCTCCTATCAGTTGATAGGAGGTTTGGTAACAGCTTTTATCCGAGTGAAATACAATTTCTTTTACGGAATACTTTATCATTCATTATGGAATGCATCACTAATTTTTCCATTCATTTTTATAGATAATTTTTCTTCTCCATACCAAGAGAAAACAGAAAAATACAGCATAGAAATTTCTGAAAAATACTTTTTTGATGAAGATGAAAAGCAGGTTTTTAAAATAGACAGTCTTCAAGGGAAAATTTATAAAATAGAAGTGGAGCAGTATTCTTTTCAGCATTTTTTGGATTCGCTTTATCAAGGAAACAAATACCAAATAAATGATGCTTTTATTAAAATGAAATTTGATTCCCAGAAAGGCGTAACCAAGGAAGAATTCATAGAAATCTTGAAAAAAGAATATGATATAGACTGAGAAATCGTTTATTTATCATATAAATCTCCCGTCCTGCCGCAGAGGAAACACGCCTAAAATCTGCCCTTTACTATCGCAGAGGATGCCGATTTTTTCGCGGTCAAGGCTGGATATTTTTTCATCTTTTAGGAATTTGGATATTTTCTTTTTTCCAAACATTCCTTTTGGCTGGAAGAGGTCTCCTTCTTTGGGTTTTCTCAGCTCAAAGGGAGGAAAGACTTTCTCCTTGTTGAAAAGCCAAGGTTTAGAATTTTGGATTCTGAAATCCTCTATTTTGTAGAATTTTTCCGTTTCGGAGAAACTGATTTTGGTGGGAAATTCGTTTTCTTTTTCTTCGTTTTTAGGACTGATGATGAGGTTTGTGTAATCTATTTTTAGTGAAAAATCTTTGCTGAAAAACACCTTTCCTGTCTCGGCTGAAAATATTTTCTGAATTTCTGTCTCACTGCCGAATCCGAATTTATTCAGGATTTCAAATTTCATTATATCCTGTGTTTCAGACAGTTTTTTTTTATTGAAAATCAGGCAGTTGTCATTTTCTGTTCCGTTTTCAGCGATGAATTCTTCGGCTTTTTGTTTGATGAAATCACTGCTTTGCTGGATTATATTGAGACTTTTGCTAAAATTTTGAATAAAATTAGAATCCGCCTTTACCAGCTCTGGAACGATGAGGTTCCGGATTTTGTTTCTCAGATAATCATTTTTTTTGTTAGAAATATCTTCGCGGAAAGGCACCGAATTTTTCTCCGCAAAATCATATATTTCCTCTTTTGTGAAAGCCAAAAGTGGACGCAGAATTTTGTTTTCGTTTGCTGGGATGCCGCTCAGTCCTTTCAGTCCGCTTCCACGCATCAGGTTGATGAAAAAGGTTTCCAGCTGGTCATTCAGATGGTGGGCTGTCGCTATAAAATCAATGCCGTTTTCTTCGCAGATTTTATGAAAAAAATGGTATCTCAGCTCTCTCGCCCAGAGCTGTATAGAGCCATTTTCGGGCTTGTTGTCCTTTTCTGAAACGGAATAAACAAACAGCGGAATTTCGTACTTTTCGCAGTAGTCTTCTACTATTTTTTGGTCTAAATCAGAGTCTTCACCGCGTAGCTTGTAGTTGATATGCGCCGCCGAAATCATAAAGTCCGATTGCTCTGCGCTTCTCTTTCGGAAAAGATCCAGCATGACCATAGAATCAGCGCCTCCACTCACCGCGAGGAGGATTTTATTTTGTGTGAAATCTCTGGTGATTTTGTTTATTTCTTCATTAAAAGAATCAAAACTAAGCATAAGACAAAAGTAATAAAAATAACAATAAATAGAGATAAAGTCCGTTATATCAAATAAAATTGTTACCTTTGGGCAGCGTAATTTAAATATTTTGATGATATGAAATTAATGAAAATGTTTGTCATCGGTATGGTGGCACTTACAGCGACATCTTGTGTTAGTAAAAAACAGTATGATATACTTAATAGCAACTATAAACAAGCAATAGAGAATGTAGCTGAAAGACAGAGAGAAATCCAAGATTTAAAGGCTAAAAACGCTAGTTTGCTTAGCGAAAATAATTTGCTAAAAGAGCAAAGTGCATCTCTAAAATCTTCTCTAGATGCATGTTTGTCTAATACAGGTAAATCATCTTCTAATATCGATAAATTGGTAGGAGAAATCAATGCTTCTAACGCATATATCAAACAGCTTACAAATGCTAAATTTAGAAATGACAGTTTGAATCTGGCTTTGTCTAATAAAATGAAGCGTTCACTAGACAATGTAGCTGATAAAGATGTAGAAGTAAAAGTATTGAAAGGAGTGGTGATGATTTCGCTTTCTGATAAAATGCTTTACAAAACAGGAGATTACAATGTTCTTCCTGCTGCACAAGAAGTGCTAGGAAAAGTAGCAAAAGTAATCAATGACTACGATAAATACTCTGTTTTGATAGAAGGAAATACGGATAATGTGCCGTTAAACTCATCTAACCTGCCAAGAGACAACTGGGATTTATCAGCGCTTAGAGCGACTGCGATAGCGAAAATTCTACAAACTAAATTTGGGGTAAATCCATCAAGAATAACAGCTGGTGGTAGAAGTGAATACAACCCTAAATCTACTAATATGAGTGTTTCTGGTAGAGCAGAAAACAGAAGAACGGAGATTATCATCATGCCGAAGCTGGAGGAATTCATGCAGCTTATGGATGTAGCTCCTGTGAAAAAATAGTGAAATTAAAATTCAGAAAAACCTTAGAAATCTCTAAGGTTTTTTTTATTTTTGACGCATAAATCATCAGAGGAATGAGTTTTTTTAGTGAATTGAGTCCAGAAATGGATGATTATTTGGAGAAATACTGCTCTCAGGAACCAGAAATTTTGGCAAGATTGAGAGAGGAAACCTATAGTGTAACAGAGCAGCCGCATATGATTTCAGGGAAACAGCAGGGGCGTTTTCTGGCGATTATTTCTAAACTTTTGTCACCTAAAAATATTTTAGAAATAGGGACTTTCACAGGCTACGCCACGCTTTGTCTGGCTGAGGGACTGGCTGAGAATGGAAAAATAACGACGCTGGACATCAATGAAGAATTGTCCTATTTGCCGAAGAAATATTTTGCAGAAAGTGATTTTGCCGAGAAAATAAATTTTTGTCTCCAAGATGGAAGAGAGTTTCTCCAAAACACGGATGAAATGTATGATTTGGTCTTCATAGATGGGAACAAGGCGGCGTATGTAGATTACCTCAATTTGATAAAACCCAGACTTAGAAGCGGCGGAGTGGTGCTGTTTGATAATGTTCTTTGGTATGGCAAAGTTTTAGAGGAAAATCCAAAGAGCAAAATGACCAAAAAAATAAAAGAACTAAACGAAATAGTCTCCAAAGATGGTGATTTTGAAAATCTTATACTACCTTTGCGAGATGGAATAAATCTCATCAGAAAGAAATAATATTTTAGAAGGTGAGTTTAGTGATAAATAAAAGATTATGATAGTGAAAGCCATTGCCAGTGTGTCAGTAGTTCCTGTGAGGGCGGAAAACTCAGACAGAGCCGAAATCGTGACTCAGCTTTTGTTTGGCGAGAGTTGTGATATTTTAGAAGTGGATAAAAACTGGACAAAGATAAAAATTCATTTTGATGGATATGAAGGCTGGGTGGATACCAAGCAGGTTTCGCCGATTTCTGATGCAGATTTTATCAAAAGAAAAACCAAAACTGTCACGGAGAATTTTATAAATTATCAGCATAATGGAGAAAAAACACTCCTTTCCATAGGTTCTGAAATAGAGTCTGATAATCAAGAAGATACAAATAAAAACTTTGATAAAGAAAACCTAAAAAAAACAGCCTTAAAATTCCTGAATGTTCCCTATCTGTGGGGTGGGAGAAGTTTTTTTGGGATAGATTGCAGTGGTTTTACCCAGATTGTTTATAAAGTGAATGGCATTCAATTGCCGCGTGATGCGTATCAGCAGGCTGAAGAGGGAGAGGTTTTGGATTTTGTTGAAGAAGCTGAAATCGGTGATTTGGCGTTTTTTGAGAATGAAGAAGGCAGAATCATCCATGTGGGAATCATGCTGGAAAATCAGAAAATCATCCACGCCCACGGAAAAGTGAGGATAGATGATCTAGACTGCATAGGGATTTTTAACAAAGACCAAAACAAACACACGCACAAACTGAGATTTGTGAAAAGAATTTGCCCAAACCCATAAGAAATGATTTTTTACAACCTTTTTATCTGTCTGTTTTCTTTTGGATTAAAAGTTTTTTCGTGGTTTAATGAAAAAGCCAAAAAAGGAGTGGATGGACGAAAAGAAAGCCTGAAAATAGTTCAGGAAAAGCTGAAAAGTCAGAAAGTGATATGGATGCATGCTTCCAGTCTCGGCGAGTATGAGCAGGGGCTTCCAGTCTTGGAAAAACTAAAAAACGAATACCCAGACTATAAAATTTTAGTAACTTTTTTTTCTCCATCAGGCTACGAAAATATAGTCAAAAAACAGCATATTACCGATGCAGTGTGCTATCTTCCGTTTGACAAAAAAGCTACAATACAGGAGTTTATTTCCCAGTTTGATACCAGAATTTTCTTTACCGTAAAATACGATTTTTGGTATCATCTTCTTCGTGAGCTGCACAGAAAGGGAACGAAGATTTTTGTGGTTTCGGCATTGTTTTATGAAAAGCAGATTTTTTTCAAACCTTATGGAAAGTGGTTCGTAAACGAGCTGAAAAAAAATGTGGATTGGTTTTTTCATCAGACGCCACGCTCGGAGCAGCTTGCCAAAAATATAGGTTTGGAGCAGTCTTCTATTTCTGGAGATACCCGTTTTGACCGAGTAAAGCAAATTCAAAATCGGGATAATTTTGTGGAATTTATCCAAGAATTCAAAGGAGATATGCCACTTGTGGTCTTTGGAAGTTCTTGGAAATCCGAAGAGAAAATCGCTGATGAAATCGCCGATAAAATAGAGACTAAAATCATCATCGCGCCGCATGATATTAAGCGGAATATTGAGTTTCAGAACGAGAAACAAATTTTGAAATATTCTGAATGGAAAACCAAAAACGCACAAGAAAAATCAGCTAAAATCCTACTAATAGACTGCATAGGACTTCTTTCTAAAATTTATTCCTACGCTGATTTGGCGGTTGTGGGAGGTGGTTTTCATGATAAGGGACTGCATAATATTTTAGAGGCGGCTACTTTCGGTGTGCCTGTGATATTTGGAAATCATTACAAAAAAAATCCAGAAGCGGACAACCTCATCAGAGCCAATGGAGGGAAATCTTTTGAAAATGAAAAAGAGGCTTCAGAATTTATTATAAAATTATTAAAAGATAAAACGCTTCTACATGAAATGTCTGAAAAAGCGAGAGATTTTGTAAATTCTCAGCCTAATGCGACTGAAATTATTTTACAGAAAATCAGGTCATATATATGATATTATAATTTTTTTTGTAACTTTGATATCTGTTTAACCAAATAAATTAAGAAAAACAATGAACAACAAAGGGTGTTTTGGAATAGGATTAGTGGGACTTATCGTCATCATTGTGCTTGTTGCAGTGGTAGGATTTTGGGGAGTAGGAAAGTACAATGGTCTAGTCCAAGAGAATAATAATGTTCTCAATAAATGGTCTAATGTAGAGACAGTTTATCAAAAAAGAGCAAACCTGATTCCAAATCTACAAAATACAGTAAAATCTTATGCTAAATTCGAGCAGGAAACTTTAACTAAAGTAGTAGAGGCAAGATCTAAAGCTACTCAAATTACCATAGATCCTACCAATATGACGGAAGAAGATATGGCGAAGTTTCAGAAAGCACAAGGAGAACTGAGCAGTTCATTGGGTAGATTGATGATGGTGGCAGAGCAGTATCCAGACCTAAAAGCTGACCAGCAGTATATCAACTTCCAAAGAGAATATATTGCTATAGAAAACAGCATCAGAACGGAAACAGTTTATTATAACGATGCTGTTACAGCATTTAATAATAAAGTAGAGACTTTTCCTACAAGTCTGATAGTTGCGATGTTTTCTAAATTTAAAGCAAAACCATATTTCAATGCTTACGAAGGAGCTTCTAAAGCTCCAGAGGTATTTAAAGACTAAAAAAAAATGAACCATCTCTCAGACACTGATGTTTCGGCTTTAGTGGAAGCTATAAAAACTGCGGAGAACAACTCCACGGGAGAAATCCGTGTGCATATAGATTCTTCCACAGAACAGGAGAGTGAGCGTGTAGCATGGGAGATTTTTGAAAAGTTGCAGATGCATGAAACCAAGGATAGAAATGCTGTGCTTTTTCATGTTAATTTTGCTCAAAAATATCTGAGCATCATCGGAGACAAAGGTATCCATGAGAAAGTATGCCAGAGTTTTTGGGATAAAATTCATGCTGAGATGGTGGCAGATTTTGCGAAAGGAGACTATTTGCAAGGATTGAAAAATGGAATTTTAGCAACAGGAGTAGAACTGAAAAAGTATTTTCCTGTCAGTGAGGAAAACCCAAATGAATTACCAGATGATATTACATTTTCTTAAAGGTTTCATATGGGTTTTGTTGCTTAGTGTAGGCAGTAGTCTTTCAGCTCAGTATACTATTCCTGAAAAACCGAAAGTGCTCTATCCTGTGTATGATGAGGCGGGGCTTCTTTCTTCGGAGGAAAAGGAACTGCTGAATCAGAAGCTGATAAAATTTGAGGATAGTACATCTACGGAAATAGAGGTGGTTATCATTCCTTCCACAAAGGGGGAGGATATTAACTTTCTCGCGACTAGATTTGGGCAGACTTGGGGAATTGGAAAAAAGGGAGTGGACAATGGAGTTGTTTTTCTGATTGCTACCGAAGACAGACAAATTTCCATACAGCAGGGGAGGGCTGTGGAAAAACACCTGACAGCCTCTGTTGCAGGGCAGATTATAGATTATCTTATCATTCCCAAATTTAAACAAGGGAAATGGTATGAAGGAATAGATGAAGGGGTAAACGCCCTGATGAAAGTTACACAAGGGAAATTTAAACCGCAGAAAAAGAAAAAAGAAGAAGGCTTTGGAAAGGCGGCTGTTTTGATTATCGTTCTTTTTATTGTGCTAATGATAATTTTAATCAAATATGGCAACGAAGGTGGCGGCGGACGAGGTGGCGGATATACCGATTTTGATGATGTTATTATTTCCCGCAGGGGGCGAAGCAGTTTCCTTGGTACATTCTGGGGCTTCCCATCTTCTGGTGGGGGAAGTTCTGGCGGTGGCTTCGGCGGTTTTGGTGGCGGAGGCACATTCGGCGGCGGAGGAGCCAGTGGCGGATGGTAAAAGCTATATTGAGATTAAAAATGAGATAATTTTTTGAAGGAGGTTTGTTTTATGCTGAAATAAAATTTTAATAACCAATGAAAGAAAAAGTAGGAAACAAATTAGATATATTCAACATTGTAAAAGAAAGAAAAAGGAATGAAATTCTGGAATGTATGAAAAGACAGAAAAAAGTTCCTTTGAAGGTTAAAGAAAACATAGAGCATAAGATAGTTATAGAAATAGATGATGATAAATCTAAATACTATATAAAACAAACCAACCTTCGGAAAGAAAAACTAAAAAAACTACGCCCATATCTTTTAGGTTTTGTATTTTTGGTGATGGCAGGAGCGATAGGGTTTTTATCCCAGCAGTATCTGGAGTTTCAGTATTATCTTTCCAAAAATGAGGAACTAGTAACACTTAGTAAAAAATATCTTGCAGAGCAGAAACAAAAAGCAGAGGAGCTAAAAGAACTACAAAATTTGACTTTGGACAATATAAATAATCTTCCTGAGGAAAGAAAAAACCTGATGTTGAACATCATCCCAAGTGGAAATCCTCTACTGAGGGAACTGGAAGTGACGAGTAATTTTGGAAATAGAACACATCCAATAAGTGGAGGAGTAAAACATCATAATGGAGTGGATTTGAGACTGGATACAGGAGATGATGTCATCGCACCAGCCATGGGAAAAATTGCTTTTGCAGGAGAAAAAGGAGGTTATGGAAATACAGTTATCATAGAGCATGCATTTGGTTTTAAGACCCTTTATGCTCATTTGGATAGGATTTATGTAACGGTGGGTGAAATTGTAGGAAAAGGAAAAGTGATAGCCGCGGGTGGGAACTCGGGTAATTCCACAGGGCCGCATCTTCATTATGAAGTTTTATATGATAATGTGCATGTGGAACCAGAAAATTTTATAAATTGGGACAAGAGTAATTTTAATATAGTGTTTAACAATGAAAAAAATGTACAATGGGAATCTTTTCTAACAATAATGGGAAAAAATCAAACGAAATGAGTGTGAATGTATCATCAAAAGGAGTAAATGTAATCGCTCCAGAAACCCACTTCAAAGGAGTGATAGAAACTAGCGCTATGACGCAGATAGAAGGCTTCTTCGAAGGAGATGTGAAATGTGAAAACACCCTGCACATAGGTAAAACAGGGAAAGTTAATGGAAATATCGTAGCAGATTCTATCTTCATCGATGGAGAAATCAAAGGAGATATATCTGCGGATAGAGTAGAGATTGGCGAAAATGGACGAGTATATGCTAACATCATCTCGGCTTCTTTTGTTATCCATGAAGGAGCGAGATTCGAAGGGAACAAAAAGATGAAAATAGAGGAAAACACCTATAGTAGTCTTTCCACTTCTGATGATGAGTAATCGTCTTTTTTTTAAAACTAAAAAAACAAAAAAAGCAGTCTGTGAATGACTGCTTTTTATATTTAATCTTCTCCTTTCATTTTTTCGGCGTTTTCTGCCATGATTAGAGCTTCTAGCATTTCTTCTATATCTCCGTTCATAAAGGCATCTAGATTGTAAATAGACTTATTGATTCTATGGTCGGTCACACGCCCTTGAGGGTAGTTATAAGTTCTGATTTTCGCAGAACGGTCTCCCGTAGAAACCATAGTTTTTCTCTGAGCGGCGATGTCTCCTTGTACTTTTTGCAGTTCTATATCATAGAGTTTTGTACGAAGCATTTCCATTGCTAGCTCTCTGTTGGCCAACTGAGAACGAGCCTGCTGACAAACCACCACTATTCCCGTAGGTTTGTGAGTCAGTTGAACTTTGGTTTCTACCTTGTTTACATTCTGTCCTCCTGCTCCTCCTGAACGCGAAGTCTGCATTTCTATGTCAGCTGGGTTGATTTCCACATCCACCTCTTCTGCTTCGGGAAGTACAGCTACGGTAATCGCAGAGGTATGCACACGCCCTTGGGACTCGGTCTCTGGAACACGCTGAACACGGTGAACACCAGATTCAAACTTCATGATTCCATACACGCCCTCGCCTTCTACTCTCATGATGAGTTCTTTGTAGCCTTTTGCGGCCTCATTGTAGTCGGTAATTTCGTGTCTCCAGCCTTTTGACTTGAAATACATCGTGTACATTCTATACACATCTTCCACGAAAATAGCCGCCTCGTCACCGCCCGTTCCCGCGCGGAGCTCCACCATGACATTTTTGTCATCAGCTGGGTCTTTCGGGATGAGAAGGATTTTCAGGTCTTCTTCTAATTTAGGGATTAGAGCCAAACTTTCCTGCTTCTCCATTTTAGCCAAATCTATCATGTCCTTATCAGATTCTGTGGCGATGATTTCATCGGCATCTTCTATGGAGTTTTTAGCGTTCATGTATTGGTCAAAAACAGCCACCACCTTTCCCAAATCGCTGTATTCTTTGTTAAGAGAAGAATATCTTTTTTGGTCAGAGATTACATCTGGCTGGATGATAAGATCCGCTACTTCATTATATCTTTGTTTGATTGCCTGTAACTTTGGTATTAAACTATTTGCCATTATTTAATTTTGAATGGGCAAAGATAAGAAAATCCTATGTAATGAGTTAAATTTTGGTTTAATGACAAATAAAATTCCAGTTGTTTTAATATAAGAAAGCAAGAAAATATTTGGTGCAAATGTATTATCTTTGAAGAAAAATATTAGTTTATGAGATTTTTAAAATTATCTATTTTAGTAAGCGTTTTATTTTTTGGAATGGCTTATGGACAAAAGTCATCAAAACCTAAATCAGTGAAGGAAGATGTTGTATATAAAGATACTGACAAAGTTGATAAAAAAGCTCATTTCTCAAAAGGTGGTGATAATGGTTTTCATGAATTATTGGCATCAAATACTGATTTGAATAAAATAGATGGGTACGAAGATTTCCCAGAAGAAACAAAGAAAGAAATCCAAAAATTTATTTCAGAATATAAATGTGCTCCTCCATTTAAGGTATCTACTAACTTATCCTTCATAATAGAACGAGATGGGACAATGTCAAATATCTTGGCAGAGGG
>CAUQOP010000016.1:0-10643 GCA_963519505.1 uncultured Flavobacteriaceae bacterium
TATAATTTATCAATCATTTGGTTAATTACAGCATAAGTCTGCAAGGAAGGAATTTTAAGGTTCATTTTCCCTTTTACATAAGATTCATTAAAAATCCTGCTATTCACCAAAATAAGGCTGTCTACTTTATAAATATTAGCATAGACAGGCTTGTTCATCATTTTCGGTAGAGAGTCTCTTTTTGGTAATTTATTGAGTATATCAATGTATTTTTTAGCTTCTATATATCCTAGGTTTAGTATTTTTTCTTTGTCGCCGTAGCTTGTAGAAGAGTAGCCTTTCAGATTAGGATGAATTCTTATATCTGTATTTTTATACTGGGTTTTATTTTCGTTTTGTATAGTGAAATCTATCACTTGGTCTAAAATCTTTATAGCAGAATTAAGCTCATCTTTATTCGCCAGAGGGAGTGTCAAGTCCACTCCGATGACGATGTCCATACCTTTCTCTTTAAGTGGTTTTGATGGGAAATTTACTGTCATTGCGCCATCTATGTACAGACTGTCATTTATTTTCACGGGATTTATCAGTGAAGGATAGGCGGAACTCGCCATGATAGAATTCACCAAGTCTCCTTTTTCAAAAATTTTTACTTTTCCATTTTCCAGATTGGTTGCCACGCACATGAATGGAATATTCAGTTTGGAGAAATCTGTGACATTAGAAACATTGTTAAACAAATCCTTCAAAAGGAAAAGATTTTTTTGTCCTTGTGAAATGGCTTTTGGCAGGACATTGAATTTACCTTTTTCAAAAGGAATATTCAGCAGGTATTTGTCATTATTTTTATCAAAAAACGAAGTTTCTTTTCGGTCTTTTTCATTGGCAAGAATTTCATAAAAATCTGTTTCTTTAATGATTTTTTCTATTTCCTTTGCTGAGTAGCCCGATGCATAAAGCCCTCCAACTATCGCTCCCATGCTGGTTCCAGAGATGTAGTCTATTTTTACTCCCAGTGAGTCTATCACTTTTAATACGCCTACATGGGCAAAACCTTTCGCGCCGCCACCCGCCAGAGACAGCCCTATTTTTGGGTTTTTCGGAATTTTCATATTTTCTTTTACCTGAGCTTTATACAAACCCAAAGAAAACATTATTATAAATATTTGAAGTAACTTTTTCATAATTAATCTTTTACATAAATTCTTTTGACTCTTCGTGAAATGGAAGTAAGAACCTCATAAGGAATAGTCTGGCAATAGTCTGCAAACTCTTCTAAAGTCTTGCAAGAATTAAAAATAATAACCTCATCACCTTCCTTTGCAGGAATTTCGCCCAAATCTGCCATCAGCATATCCATGCACACATTTCCCACGATAGGAACTTTCTGCCCTTTGATGATGACAAATCCCTTTTTGTTTCCTACTAGCCGAGGAATTCCGTCTGCATAGCCTATCGGAATGGTAGCAATTCTGGTATCTTTTTCTGCGATGTATTTTCTGCTGTATCCTATAGAATCTCCTTTTTCTACTTTGGAAATCTGAGAAATCACGGTTTTAAATGTAGCCACATTTTGGAGCTGTTTTTCTATTTGAGGAACGCAGGAAATGCCCATCATCCCAATGCCTATTCTTACCATATCATATTGATAATCAGTGAAATTAATAGTTCCCGCTGTATTGAGAATATGTCTAATAGGTTTATAATCAATATTTTGGATGATTTTATTTGAAACTCGCTCGAAGGTTTCCAGCTGCTGTAGTGTATATTCCTTTTCTTCGGGAACATCCGCGCAAGACAAATGGCTGAAAATACTCGCTATTTTGACATTGTATTTTTTCAAGGTTTTCATCAAATCATCTATTTCATCTTCTTTAAAACCAAGACGATGCATTCCTGTTTCTACCTTGATATGGATAGGGTAGGTCTCTTGTATTCCTTTCACTTGGAGTTGTTTCCCAAATAAATCCAAAACTCTCAGGCTGTATATCTCTGGCTCTAGATGATAATCTATGATAGTGTCATAGCTGCTCTGCTCAGGATTCATCACAAGGATAGGCGTAGTGACGCCGTTTTTCCGTAAATCCACTCCCTCATCTGCATAGGCAACTCCCAGATAATCAATGTGGTGGTGTTGCAAAAATTCAGCAATTTCGTAGCCGCCCAGTCCATAGGAAAAAGCTTTTACCATCGCACAGACTTTTGTCTCTGGTTTCAGTAAACCCTTGTGAATGTTTATATTATGCACGATGGCATTAAGATTTACTTCAAGCGTAGTATCGTGTTTTTGGAGTTCTAAAAGTTTTTTGATTTTTTCAATTTCAAAAACTCTCGCTCCTTTTAATAAAATGAGCTGATTTTCAATCGTATTGAGATACTGGCTGTCTATAAGTTCCCGAGTGTTGTCAAAAATTTTAACCTTCCCTGAAAACAAATCTTTATACTTCGTGATATGTTCGCCGATGAGAATGATATTTTCAAAATCCTGCTCGTTGGTAAGTTCCGCTACTTTTTTATACAATATTTCGTCCTCTTCTATCGTATCCAAAATATCTGTAAGTATAAGCGATTTTTTCTGCTTTTGATATTGGTTAATAAACTGATAGGCAATGATTAACGAATCCAAATCCAGATTAAAGGAATCATTGATAATCAGATTATTCCTAATGCCGTTCACACTCTCCAAGCGCATTTCTACGGAATGTAGGTCTTGGATTTTGCTCACAATCTTTTCGTTGGAGATTTTTAAAGATTTTAAAACGGCTACAATCGCCAGAATATTGGAAAGTGTAGCCTCATCTCGTTTTTGGAGAGAAGTACTGATTTCTTCATCAAAATATTTTATCCCGATGCGTTCATTAGGATTTTTATAATCGGAAGAAATACGGACATCATTTCTTTGATTTAGTCCGAAACTAATTAAATTTTTACTTGAATAAAGTTGATTTATTAAATTATAAACCAATTCATTATCTCCGTTATAAATAATAGTTTCACTTTCTTTGAAAAGAATGATTTTTTCGTTTATCAGTTCTTCTTCATTTTTAAAATTAGAAGAATGAGCAGAACCGATGTGCGTCAAAACGCCGATTTTCGGAGCGAAAATATTTTCCAATTTTGCCATTTCGCTCGGTTTAGAAATTCCGACTTCAAAGATTCCCAGCTGGTGTTCCTCATTGATTTGCAGCAGCGAGATAGGAAGCCCAATCTGCGAGTTGAAACTTTTGGGAGATTTCACCGTAGAAAATTCATCCCAAAGACACTGATAAAGCCATTCTTTTACAATGGTTTTGCCGTTGCTTCCTGTAATGCCGATGGTGTTTTCTAAATGTGAATTTTCTAAATGTTTTTTAGCTAAAATTTGTAAAAACTCGATGGAATTTTTGGTGATAATCCATGTAATGTCTTCGTATTCAGGATAGTAGTTTTCAGAAATAATGACTTTCACACCTTTTTCTACTACGGAAGAAATGTATTTTTCGCCAGAATTATTTTTGGTGTTAATGGCAATAAACGCTGTATCCGAAATAGAATAAAGATTTCGGCTGTCAAAAGAGATATTGCTGATGAGAATATCTGGATTCCCAATCAGTTTAGAATCTGTAAGTTGCGAAATTTGTAATGTGCTGTATATCATTATTTTTTATTCAAAACTTCTTCTGTAAAAACTTTTCTGCTCACAGCCTCATAGCTGTCAGTTTCTCCTAATTGTACCAAATCATCACTCCCAGAGGTTCTCATGGAATAATTAGCCAAGTTTCCTGTTTTCTTGCAGATGGCATGGACTTTCGTAACATATTCTGCTGTAGCCATCAGATTGGGCATCGGCCCAAAAGGTCTTCCCATGTAGTCCATATCCAGCCCAGCAATCACCACACGAACGCCGTTGTTCGCCAGCTGATTGGCTATTTCTACAATGCTTTCATCAAAAAACTGCGCTTCATCTATGCCCACCACATCACAGTTAGACCCAAGGAGCAGAATCTCATCGGGAGTTTCCACGGGAGTGCTTTTTATTTTATTTTGGTTGTGAGAGACCACCTCTTCATCGGCATAGCGGTTGTCCAGCTTAGGTTTGAAGATTTCTACCTGCTGTCCAGCCATCTCTGCACGGCGGAGCCTTCTGATGAGTTCTTCGGTTTTTCCAGAAAACATAGAACCGCAGATAACCTCCATCCAGCCGCTTTGTTTGGCGTGATTGATTGTATTTTCTAAAAACATTGTAAATTAGCCTTTTGATTTTGATGTGAAAAATTCAAAATTAAATCCCAAATTTAAACAATTTTAATAAAAGAATTTATGAGCGGTATACTTTATTTTGTTCCTACGCCTATTGGCAATCTGGAAGATATGACTTTTCGGGCAGTAAAAATTTTGAAAGAAGTGGACTATATTCTTTGTGAAGATACACGGACTTCGGGAATTTTACTCAAACATTTTGAAATTTCTAAACCATTGAAATCATATCACTTACACAATGAACATCAAGCAACACTTAAAGTGATAGAAGACCTGAAAAATGGTCATAATATCGCCATCATTACCGATGCGGGAACGCCTGGAATTTCTGATCCTGGCTATCTGCTGGCAAAGGCATGCGCGGACAACGAGGTGGAAATGCAGTGTCTGCCTGGTGCTACGGCTTTCGTGCCGGCGCTGGTGGTTTCTGGACTGCCTAATAATGAGTTTTTGTTCGTGGGATTTTTACCGCAGAAAAAGGGAAGACAGACAAAACTGAAACAACTGGCGGAGGAGAAAAAAACGATAGTCCTCTACGAAAGCCCACACAAGATAAACACCACGCTGGAGCAGATAAAGGAATTTTTCGGAGAGGAAACAAAAATCAGCCTCAGCCGAGAAATTTCCAAAAAATTTGAAGAAACCAAACGCGGAACTATAGAAGAACTCATAGAATTTTCCAAAAGTAAAACCCTGAAAGGCGAAATGGTTTTGGTGGTGAATAACCAGATTTGATGGATTTTAATTTTTTAAAAATTGAAAAAATATCAAATGAACCAATTAAAATTAGAAAAACATAGCGGTAGAAAAAGAAGTATTTTACTGATAATAAAATTGTTAATTATATTGGTGTCTTTGTTAGGTTGTGCAAAAAATGAAACATATAGGGATAACATTGTGCCAGATATAAGTATCAATGATATAAAATTATCAGATACTACTGCTGTAGTTTTGGGATATAGTGATTTGAAATACAATATTATAGAGGATAAGGAAGTATTGCCCTATGCTATTTTTACTAATGAAAATAAAACTGAAATACTGAAACTTTATCTTTTCTATGGAACGAAGAGAAACGAATTTTATCAAGCAGAAATAAGTCCGTATGATAAGAAAACTATCTCAAATCCTACTAAATATAAAAACTTTTCCACGGAAAGTGGGATAAAATTAGGCATTTCTAAAAAAGATTTGATAAAGATAAAAGGAAATAATTTTGTAGAAACTAATCATATTCTTCGGTATGAAATCTCAGATTATGAAAATTCTCATTTTTTAGAAAAGTATAATTTGCCAATTTATTTTGCGGAATATACCTTTGACCAAGACAAGCTGTGTAAAATTTATTTTGGTTTTGAATATCCGTGAGGAATTTATTAAAGTAAAAGATTAGATAATCAAAAATAAATGTGTGAAATGAAAACATTACAGAAAATAAACACAATAGCACTCTTTCTATGTTTAATAGTTAGCAACAAACTTTATTCTCAAGAAGCAAACGGTTTTTATTTAACAAAAGATATAATTAAAATATCAGACCCTATAATAATCTCTGTAAAAGGAAAAGCGGGTAAAATAATAACCAGTTCCCAAGAATATAATAAAGTTAGCAATATTGAGAAATTACTAAATGATAACAAAGCCTTTTTATATTTTGATGATAGTATGGGATTAGGTTTTTATATCAATGATATTTGGGAAAAAAATAATTTTAAAATTTCAGAATGTGACTGTTGTGAAAAGAACACTATAGCTAAAGGAAATATAACCCTGACCAAACTACCATTGACAAGATTTTATTTAGGCTTTACAAAAATTTCTTTCTATAATAAAAAAACTGTTACTATTGATAAAAAGAAGTTTCTCATGAAAAATAAAGAAAATTTCTATCCGATACTTTTCCCTTTATGTAATTAATGACTGATATTAGAATATTTCAAAGCTTAATCTCTATGTCTTTCAAAAAACTAAATATATTCTTCCTCTGTTTAGTTATGATTTTTAAAACTCTATTAAAAATAAAAATCCACTACAATCTGAAGTTTTCAAGCACACAAAACAGCCTCAAAGATTAGATATAAACGGCAGCTATACCAAAATTTTAAGAAAAAAATGTATCTTTGATAAAATAATAAAACAAAAACTATATATTAAAAAGTTATGGCAAATTTGTTAGACGAAGTGACAGGGCCTGTAAATAATTCAGGACGAGATGTACATGTGATAGATAAGCAGCTGCCTGTTGAGATAGGCTTTGGCTCTACTCTTTTTCAGATAGCATTATGGGTTGTGATACCGATATTGGTGCTGTTATATGTGCTGGTTATGGGCAGTACGCTGCAAAATCCTTTACTTGTTGGTGGCGCGGGCTGTTTGCTGGGTATCCTGCCTGGTGTTATTTTCATCTTTATGAAGATATCGGCTCGTAATTACTTCCAGCAGTTGGAGCAGCGCATTCAGGCAGAGGCATCTAATATTGACAATTATTTAGAACAAAGAGTACAGATACTTCAGAATGTCGTAGGACTTGTTGAGCGAGCTGTAGACCTTGACAAAGATGTGATGAAAACAGTGGCAGCTCTTCGTAGTGGTAGTGTAAATGAGGATAACAGAAGTGATGTGAATGCACAGATTAACACAGCTTTCGGCAGGCTTTTCCCACAGGTAGAGGCTTACCCAGAATTAAAGGCACACAACGCCATTGCAGATGCGATGCAGCAAAACAGCTACCTACAGCGCGAGATAACAGCAGCGCGAACTGTGTATAACAGCCGTGTAACGCAGTGGAACACAGATATTTTCTCATGGCCTACAAAGATGATAGTAGCAGCACAGCAGGGCTACACCACGCGTATCCCATTCACAGCATCAGCCGAAACACGCGAGGCAGCAAGAGGTAAATTCTTCTAAGACTTTGGAATATAGATGATTCAGGATATCTATGACCCATTAAACGAATACATCAATACCTTTCGTGACAAGTTTAAGAAGGTAGCAGAGGAGACCTTCGATGCGCTTGCTCAGGAAGCACAGGTTGATGTAGAAGCAAATCGTGCTACATGCCAGCAGATTTATAAAGGCGAGGCAGATATAGCAGATATAGGAAGCCGCATCACACGATGGACGGTATTATGTGTCATGCTGTGGATAGGTGCGGTAATAGGATTTGCTGTTGTCTATGTTAAGAGGAATGAATTCCCGATAGAACAGCTCTTGTTAATAGGCTGTGGCTCAGTCTTGGCTGTTGTCTTTCTTTTGGTAAAGGTGCATCCTACTTTGAAATCTTTACGAAGTGAGCGAAATGATTTAGCCCAAAAAGTAGATGATTTGAGAAATACAGCTTGGAACCAAATGGCTGAACTAAATAAACTCTACGACTGGGATATTTTGACACGAATGATGTCCAAAACAGTGCCAAGGCTGGAGTTTGACCCATATTTCACCATACAGCGATTGGCTGACCTTCGTGCTACATACGGCTGGAATGATTCCTTTAATGCAGAGCGTTCGGTGCTTTATTCCTATTCTGGACTTATCAATGGTAATCCGTTTGTCATTTGTAGAACACGAAAAATGGAAATGGGACAGAAGACCTACTACGGCGAGAAAACCATTTACTGGACGACAAGGGAAACTGATTCGGATGGGAAATCCCGCACTGTGAGTCATTCAGAGACATTGCGTGCGAGTGTGACAGCGCCTTATCCAGAGTATTATGAGCGTACCCGCCTTATCTATGGTAATACAGCTGCGCCCGATTTGATATTTAATCGCAAGCCAAGTGGATTGGCAGGTAAGGAAGGTTCGCTTCGCTTTAAATGGGATAAATTCTGGCTAAAGCGTAAAGCTCGTAATCTGACAGATGGAGACTTTGCCATGCTGACGAATGAGGAATTTGAGGTCGCATTCAATACAAGTAACCGTAATAACAACCAGCAGTTCGCCTTACTCTTCACGCCATTGGCACAGCAGAGTATGATGGCGCTTTTGCAGGATAATACCAATGGCTATGGTGATGATTTTAACTTTGATAAAAATCGTATGATAAACACCATCACGCCTTTGCATATACAAGAGCTGGATCTTGATATGAACCCAGATCAGTATTGTAATTTTGATTTTGAAAGAGCCAAGAAAGACTTTTACGAGATTAATGCAAGATATTTCCGAGCGATTTATTTCAGTTTTGCGCCGCTATTATGTGTGCCGATGTATCAGCAGATACGGTCGCATAAGGATATTTATGGACGAGATATGGAGCAGAGAAGTTCGTTCTGGGAGCATGAAGCACTGGCTAATTTCTGGGGGCAGGAGCGTTTCAGACATCCTGACTGCGTGACGCAGTGTGTCTTGAAAACTTCCGCAAAGGTACAGAACGATGGCAGCACGATGATAGATGTCACGGCTCATGGTTTCCGTTCAGAACCTCGTCTTTCGTATATTAGTAAGTTTGGTGGTGATGGTTCTTGGCATGATGTGCCAGTGAACTGGTATGAGTATTTTTCTGTTGAGGGAAATGGGCAGATAATGATGCATGAAGATAATCATCAAGAAGATACAGATACGACACAGACCCAGCGTTTGAACCGCATCGGAGAGGTGCTTGAAAAAACGCACTTAGATGTGTATAGAAGGCATATAGCATCTAAAGCGTAGTCATATAGACTTTCCTAAAATTAAAAAATCAGAATATGCTGTTTTGATGGCAGATAGCAACACAGGAGTTGTATTAGATATATATTTTGATATTTACTATAAGAGTAGTAATCAGATTGCATATAAAGTATTTTCAAGTCTTGATGAAGTAGAAGAATTTATAAAAGAGACTCTCAAACAAAAAGAAAATATTGAGTTCATTGTGTATGATAATAATGAAAATGTAGTGAGATTCGAACAAAATTGATTATAGTTGTAAGTAAAATCTATAATATATATTATGCTCCTCATTTCATTATTATTAAAAAACAGCAACAAAACCTTAAGATTATTCAAAATAAATTATCTCACTTTGATAGGATTTTGGTGGTAAATAAAAAGATATGATGAATTTATATAGTTTATTTTAAAATAAAATTGAATAATGAAAAATAAGTGAGAGAAAGTAAAATAAAAATTAAAAAATATAAGGAATGGACAATTTAATTAAATTTAAAATAATACTTTTGTAAAAAAATCTATGAGAAAAAATATTTATATTATCACTTTAGGTTTTATATTAACTTCCTGCTTTGTTTCAAATGAAAATAGTTTGAAATCTGTTCAAGATTATTCAACAGAAAATGTAAATATAAAATCAAATAAAGTTGTAGATGCAGAAATTATATTTGTAAATGGAGAGAAAGTAAAAACTAAATTACAAGCATTAAAGTCGGTTGATGGTAGCTTGGACGAAGCTTCTATAACACAATATTTTGCGATTTATGATAAAAATGGAAAAAGAAATTTTTTAACTAATAAAGTCGTAAAGGAAATGAGAATTTTGGATTATGCTAATGAGGAAAGAATTTTTGTAAATAGATCAAATTACCCAAATGCTTTGCAAGAATTAGTATATGATGGAAGAATAAAATGGTATGTAGAATATACTTTTAAAGGATTAGGAGATAAAAAAATAGTAAATTATTTTGTTGATGAAGAGGCGAGGAGAGAGGTTCGATGGGATCAATATGATTTTAGAAAGAAATTTAAAGAATTTACAAATTCAAATATAGAAGTTTTGGAAGATATTGAAAAAGTAGATAAAAATAATAAATTAGAAGTAATAAAGATTCTAAGGAAGTATGAAAATTTATAAAATAATAAGGATATGAAATTATTAGAAGGAAAAGTAGCTCTCATCACAGGTGCAGCTACAGGTATCGGAAAAAGAATAGCAGAAGTTTTTGCAGAGCAGGGAGCTAAAATAGCATTCTCCCACATCGGTCCAGATGACTTAGCAAAACAAGTAGAAGCAGACCTAAATAAAATCACCACAGCTAAAGAATACCACTCTAACGCTGCTGATTTTGATGAGGCTCAGAAACTGATAGACGATGTTATCGCAGACTTCGGGCAGATAGATATCCTTGTGAATAATGCAGGAATTACCCGAGACAATCTTCTCCTTAGAATGAGCAAAGAGGAGTGGGACATCATCATGAAAGTAAATTTGGATTCTGTTTTCAACCTTACAAAAGCAGCTATCAAACCTATGATGAAAGCAAGAAGCGGGTCTATTATCAACATGGCTTCTGTAGTAGGTGTTAAAGGAAACGCAGGACAGGCAAACTACGCAGCTTCTAAGGCTGGTGTTATCGGATTTTCTAAATCTGTTGCTTTGGAACTTGGTTCTAGAAACATCCGTTGCAACGCCGTAGCGCCAGGTTTCATAGAAACAGAAATGACAGCTAAACTAAGCCCAGAAGTGGTACAAGGCTGGAGAGATGCCATCCCGTTAAAGAGAGGAGGGCAGACTACCGATGTAG
>CAUQOP010000017.1:0-10593 GCA_963519505.1 uncultured Flavobacteriaceae bacterium
CGAAGATATCCACGCTTCTACGGCTTCTAAATTGTTCAAAATTCCACTTGACCAAGTAGATAAAACCCAGCGAAGCCAAGCCAAAACCGTGAATTTCGGGATTATCTATGGGCAGGGGGCTTTTGCATTGGCAGAGCAGACAGGACTTTCGCGAACAGAGGCGAAACAGATGATAGATTCCTACTACGAAAACTATCCGAAACTAAAAATCTTCATGACCGAGCAGGTAGAAAAAGCACGGAAAAACGGCTTTGTGGAGACTATTTTAGGAAGAAAAAGGCATTTGAAAGACATTAATTCTAATAATTTCGTGGTGAGAGGACATGCCGAGAGAAACGCCGTAAATGCGCCTATCCAAGGGAGTGCGGCCGATATCATAAAAGTAGCGATGATAGACATAGACAAAGCCCTATCCGAGGGTGGTTTTAAAACAAAAATGCTCTTGCAGGTTCATGATGAGCTCTTGTTCGAGGTGCCAGAGGAAGAAATAGAACCGATAAAAGTCCTGATAAAAGAGAAAATGGAATCTGCAATGAAGACAAAAGTTCCTTTAATCGTGGAAGTAGGCGTAGGAAACAACTGGCTGGAAGCACATTAGAAAAGATGAGGTTTGGATTAACTTAAAAATTTTATATTTTTGAAAAAAAATAAAAATAGATTATGAAAAAGAGTTTTTTAATTTTTGTGATGTTTTTCGTGTGGAATTTATTTTCTGCACAGAAAAATTTTTTAGACCAGCCTTATATCGAGGTGTCGGCCTCAGTAGACACGCTGGTGGTTCCTGATAAGATTTATGTTTCTATTACCCTAAATGAAGCCGATTCTAAAAATAAAAAGTCGGTAGAGGAGCAGGAGAAACAATTAGAAACGATTTTAAAGAAATTAAAAATAAATACAGACAAGGATTTGTCAGTTTTGGGCTATTCTAGTGATTTTAAAAAATACTTTTTAAAAGGGCAGAATATTCTAAAAACTAAAAAATATTCTCTTCTTGTAAGAGATGCTTACACTTTGGGAAATGTCATTATCAGCTTGGAGGAAGCAGGGATTTCTAATACAGAAGTAGAAAAAGTAGAATATTCTAAATCTAAGGAACTTTTATTAGAATTAAAGTCAGAAGCGGTAAAAAAATCAAGAATAACTGCCGATAAACTTGTAAAACCTCTTAACCAAAAAGCAGGGAAGGCGTTATATATTTCTGTAAATGAATCAGGAGTAGAAAAAATAACAAGAGTTGTAACAGGAGCTTCATATGGAGTTCCAGGAGGAGCATCAAAAATTTATGCTTCAGAAGAATTTTTAAGAAAACTTGATTTTGAGAAGATAAAATTTTTTGCAGAAGTCAGAGTGAAATATCAATTAGACTAAAAATCAAGAATAAAGACTGTTCTATAAGGAAACTCTTGGGAGCAGTCTTTTTGTATGAATTTTTTTCATGAAATTTTTAATCATCATTCCCACGCACAACGAGGAAGAAAATATTCTCCTCACGCTAAATTCTCTGAAATCACAAGGGTTTCAGGATTTTACCTGCGTCATCGTGAATGACGGCTCTACGGATAGAACTAGGGAAATGGTAGAGGGATTTATAGATAAGAAACAGTTTCAGCTCATTAATTTAGAAAAATCTGCCCACTCACCTGGCGCGAAGGTGGTTTCTACATTTTACAAAGGTCTTTCTTCGCAGAATTTAGACGATTTTGATGTAATCTGTAAATTTGATGCTGATATTATCTTTCCTGAGAATTATTTGGAAGAAATCAATAGGATTTATGAAGAAAATCCAAAAGCAGGAATGGTTTCGGGTTTAGTTTATATTAAAAAAGATGAAAACTGGATTTTTGAGAATATTTCCTCTAAAAATCATGTGCGAGGCCCGATAAAATCATATCGCAAGGAATGTTTTTTACAGATGGGAGGTCTTCGGGAAGTTTTGGGCTGGGATAATATCGATGTGATGCTCTGCCAGATGTATGGATATCAGGTGATTACGAATAAATCCCTCTGGGTAAAGCATCTGCGCCCTACGGCATATAAATACAAAAACGCAAGAGCAAAAAAACTTGGCGAATATTTCTATAACATTGGGCTAGATTTTCCTTTGGCATTCATCTCCTCGGCGAAGTCTTCCTTTAAGAATAGAAGTTTTTCGGAGTTTTTTATCACGATGAAAACTTTCCTGAGCCAAAAACAAGATAGAAAACTCTCCCGCGAGGAAATAAAATACATAAGAAACCTGCGATGGAGAGAAATTTTAAAAAAAATCTAAAAACTTTGTGAAAAAACAAATTGCCTATATAGAAATAGATACTCACGCCGAGATTGCGGAAAATTTTGCAGAATTAACCAAAAATTCAGAGAAATTTTCTGTGGATTTTTATTTTTCAAAAAAAATCTTGGGCAGGCTGGATTTTTCTGAAATAGAAAACATTATAGAAACCGAGCCTGAAAATCTTTTAGAAAAGCTGAAAGGAAAGTTGTACGATTTGGTGATAATAGGAACAGCACACCGCTATTTTCATATTTTCAAAAAAATCACGGATAAATTTCCTGCGGCGATTATCTGTCATAATCTTAATTTTATAGAAGCTCCGCGAAGAGTTTTGCTGAAAAATATTTTGAAGAAATATTTTACTTTTAGAATGAAACTGCTTCTGAAAGAAGGGCTTTTGTCCAAATCAGAAGTTTATAAAAACGCAAAATTTCTCTGGGTTCTTGATGAAAATTTAGAAAAAACCTTGAATATAGAGCAGTCAAAAAGGGAAACACATTTTCTGCCTGTTTTCTTTGGAGAAAAGCCGAAAACTGCTGGAAAATCAGAAGAAAAGCTCATCGTAATTCCTGGGGAAGTTTCCCAAAAACGGAGAGATTATTCTAAAATAATGGAACAGCTCAAAGGTTTTAAAAAAGATATTCCGTACAGAATCGTTTTCCTTGGAAAGGCAGGCGAGGAGGAACTTGCGAAGATACAGGAATTTGAAAGACAGCTTCCGCAGAATATAAAAATAGAATATTTCCGAGAAAGAATTCCTAAAAATATTTTTGAAAACTATCTAGAAAAGGCGGATTTCCTCTGGTGTCCTCTGAAAATGAAAACTTCTTTTTTCGGAGTGGAGGAGATTTATGGAGAAACGAAAATGTCAGGAAATATCGGCGATGCGGTTAGATTTATGAAACCTGCGGTGTTTCCTGCGGGATACCAGCCTCGCTGTCCTTTTATCATTAAAGAAAACGAAAATATAGAGCAGATTTTTTCTGATAGCACGAATATTTCTGAAAATTCTTTTGAAAACTTCACAAAAGAGAAAATAGTTTTACAGTTAGAGAAAATTATTTTAAATTCGCTAAAATTTAACGAAAAATAATGAAAGATACTCAATCTGGTATTGCACTGCTTCCGTTCTTGGTGTTTGTGATTATATTTTTGGGAAGCGGAATTATTCTTGATGATTTCTATGCTTTTCCGGCTTCTGTGGCGGCACTCTGCGGAGTGATTTCTGCATTTTTACTCCCAAAAGCTGGCTTTCAAGAAAAACTAAAATTCTTCATGAAAGGCTGTGGCGAGGAAAGCATCATCACTATGTGCATTATCTATCTTCTTGCGGGAGCTTTTTCGGCTGTGTCCAAGGCGACAGGGAGCATAGATGCGGTGGTTTATTTCGGTTCGCAGTATTTTTCTGCGCAGTATATTCCTTTGGGCGTGTTCCTGATGGCATCGTTTTTGTCCGTTTCGGCAGGGACTTCTGTGGGGACGATAGTGGCTCTTACACCGATAGTTATGGGTTTTGCTGAAAATACACAAACGGATATCAATGTAGTGGCGGCAAGTCTGCTCTGTGGCGCTATGTTTGGGGATAATCTTTCTTTTATTTCGGATACGACTATTGCGGCTACGCAGAGTCTTGGTTGTCAGATGAAAGATAAATTCAGAACCAATATTATGATTGCGTTTCCTGCGGCGGTGATTGCGGCGGTGATTTTCATCTTCTTGGGCGGAAATTCTTCTTCTGTGGTTTTAGAAAGTCAAGCTTCTGGAAGTCCTTCCATTTGGCTCATTTTTCCGTATTTATTGGTCATTGTGCTTTCGGTTTCGGGTGTGAATGTTTTTCTAGTACTGCTTGTAGGGGTTCTTCTCAGCGGAATCATCGGTATTTCGTCAGGAAGTCTTTCTTGGCTGGATTTTGCGAATAAAATCTACGAAGGTTTTTCGGATATGAATGAAATTTTTCTTTTGGCGTTACTGACTGGCGGATTGGCGGGAATTGTAGAAAACATGGGAGGAATTACATTCTTACTAAATAAAGCAAAACAAATGATGCGCGGACAAAAATCAGCTTATTTTGGAATGGGATTTTTGGTAAGCCTTATCGATGCAGCGATTGCGAATAATACCATTGCGATAGTTCTTTCAGGAAAAGTTGCAAAGAATATCACCGAAAAATACAATCTTAGCCCTAAGTTTTCGGCATCAGTACTAGATATTTTCTCTTGTATTGTTCAGGGAATTCTCCCTTATGGAGCGCAGGTTTTGATTTTAATAAAACTCAGCGAGAATAAAGTAAATTATTTAGAAATTATGCAAAATGCTTGGTATTTGCATTTTCTATTATTCTTTGTGGTGTTTTTCATCATCATTAAAAGCAGAAAGCAAACCCAAATTTCATAAACTAAAAAAAGTCCTCATGTTGAGGACTTTTTTTAGTTGTTATCAGCTTCATAAGTATCTTTATCTATGATCTTCACTTGTTGGTCTAGCTTGTCTAAACGGCTTTGTACTTTAGCCATTTCTTTCTCTATTTTACGAAGTTTTCTTTCTTTAGAAGCTAAATCTCTGTTTATTTTCTCAGTTTCTTTTAGAACCTTCATTGTTTGTTTTGCATCTTTAGCTGTATCTTTTGCGTCTGATGTGCTGAAATCTGTAGTAGCCGTTTCTGCTTTTGAATTTACAGCAGCAGCTTTATTTCTCAAATCATCAGTTGATGCCTTTTCTTTTTCGTAATCGATTTTTAATTTAGTAAGTTTTGTTTTTAATTCTAAAGCCTCTTTTTGTGCTTCTAATTCACTTACTCTTGCGTTTTGTGTTCCGCAAGATACTACTAATACAGCTGCTAAAGCTGATGTTAATAATGATTTTTTCATAAATTTCTATTTTTATTGATTATACTTTACATAAATGTAAGATGCAAAATTAATAAATTATTTTGGAAATCAGATAAATTCAAGTAAAAAAATCTACTTTTTTATATAAAAAGCCACTTCAAAAAAGTGGCTTTGAAAATATAGTGAAATAAAATAGTTAATTAACTGTACATCTGTTCTTTCAGTTCTTTTACTTTTTTATCTTCAAGGTATTCATCGTAAGTCATTTCTCTGTCGATGATTCCTTTTGGCGTGATTTCTATTACACGGTTACACACTGTTTGTAGCAACTCGTGGTCATGAGAAGAAATCAATATATTTCCTTTGAAGTTCATCAAAGAGTTGTTAAGCGCCGTGATACTCTCCAAATCCAAGTGGTTAGTAGGTTCGTCCATTAGAAGAACATTGGCTTTTTGGAGCATCATTCGGCTGAACATGCATCGCATTTTTTCCCCTCCAGAAAGCACGGTAGAAGACTTAAGCGCTTCATCACCAGAGAAAAGCATTCTTCCTAAAAATCCTCTGACAAACTCTTCGTGTCTTTCTTCGTCATTTTTGGTAAATTGTCTCAGCCAATCTACTAGATTTAGGTCTTTTTCTTGGAAATATTCTGTGTTGTCCAGCGGCATGTAGCTTTGGTTAGTAGTTACGCCCCATTTGTATTCGCCTTTTGCAGGAGCTGTGCTTCCAGAAATCACTTGGAAAAACTCAGTAACTGCTAATGAGTTTTTAGAGATTACAGCCACTTTATCACCTTTTTTAAGGTTAAGGTCTCCACCAGAAAGCAGTGTTTCTCCATCTTTCACGATTTCTAAACCTTTTATCTCTAAAATCTGGTCACCCGCTTCTCTTTCCATTTCAAAAATGATGGCAGGATATCTTCTGGAAGAAGGTTTGATTTCTTCGATGTTTAGTTTGTCAATCATTTTCTTTCTTGCTGTAGCTTGTTTCGCTTTCGCTACATTGGAACTAAATCTCGCGATGAAGTCCTGCAATTCTTTTTTCTTCTCTTCAGCTTTTTTGTTGGCTTGTTGTCTTTGTCTCGTTGCCAGCTGAGAAGCTTGATACCAGAAAGAATAGTTCCCTGTATAAAGGTTTAGTTTTGAATAATCTAAATCACCGATGTGCGTGCAGACAGCATCCAAGAAGTGACGGTCGTGAGATACCACAATCACCGTGTTTTCATAATCGGCAAGGAAGTCTTCCAGCCAAGAAATAGTGTCAATATCAAGGTCGTTGGTAGGCTCATCGAGAATCAAAACATCTGGATTTCCGAATAAAGCCTGAGCCAATAGCACTTTTACTTTGTCCTTGTTTTCTAGTTCGGACATCATTTGGTAGTGCATATCTTCTTTTATCCCTACATTGGACAGCATGGTCTGTGCATCTGCTTCGGCATTCCATCCTCCCATTTCATCGTAGATTACTCCTAGTTCGCCAGCCTTTATTCCATCTTCATCAGAGAAGTCTGGTTTTGCGTAGAGCGCATACATTTCTTCTTTGATTTCGAATAATTTTTTATTTCCACGAAGAACCGTTTCCAAAACCGTAAACTGGTCATAAGCAAAGTGATCCTGCTCCAAAACAGACATTCTCTTACCTGGTTCCAGCGTTACATGCCCTGTGGTAGGCTCTTGTTTTCCTGTCAATATTTTTAGGAAAGTAGATTTTCCAGCTCCATTTGCTCCGATGATTCCATAGCAGTTCCCTTTGGTAAACATGATATTTACCTCGTCAAAAAGCACTCTTTTCCCAAATTGTAGTGATAAATTAGATACTGTTAGCATTATTTCTGTAAATTTGTCGCAAAAATACAAAAAAATTAGCAGTAAAAATGAGTTATTTGATAAATCCCCCAAACTATAAGTCTATTTTGAATTTACAACAGACAGAATTGGGGATACAAAAGATAAAAGATTTTTTTCAAGCCAATTTGTCGGCAGAGCTTAGGCTGCGTAGGGTGACGGCGCCGCTTTTTGTTTTGAGAGGGATGGGACTAAATGATGATTTGAGTGGAAAGGAGAGAGCTGTAAATTTTCCTATAAAAGATATGGATGAAGCTCGTGCAGAGGTCGTGCATTCATTAGCAAAGTGGAAAAGAGTGATGCTTGCAGATTATAATGTAGAAGAGGGATATGGTATATATACGGATATGAACGCCATTCGTGCAGATGAGGAGCTTGGGAATATGCACTCGCTATATGTAGACCAATGGGACTGGGAAATGGCTATTTCTGAAAAAGACAGAACGGTAGCATCCCTAAAATCCGTGGTTAAAAGAATTTATGCATCGTTTTTAAGAACAGAATATTTGGTGAATGAGGCTTTCCCAGAGCTAAAACCTATGCTTCCAAGAGAAATACATTTTATACATTCGGAAGAACTTTTACAAAAATATCCTGACCTGTCTCCGAAAGAAAGAGAAAGAGAAATCGCTAAAGAATATAAAGCTGTATTTATAATAGGTATAGGCGGCAAACTTAGCAATGGAGAAAAGCACGATTATAGAGCGCCAGACTATGATGACTGGGTGACGGCTAATGAAGATGGATTTTTAGGACTGAATGGAGATATTCTCCTTTGGAATCCAATGCTCAATGTGCCGTTTGAAATTTCATCAATGGGAATTCGTGTTGATAAAAACTCATTAGAAAAACAACTTCAAATAGAAAATAAAGAAGACAGAAAAGAACTTTATTTTCATAAAAGATTGCTGAACAATGAGTTGCCACTTACAATAGGAGGCGGTATAGGGCAGTCTCGTTTGTGTATGTTTTTGCTGCAAAAAGCACATATCGGTGAGATTCAGGCAAGTATATGGCCAGATGAAATGAGAGAAAAATGCAAAGCGCATAATATTCCTCTAATCTAAAAAACTCTAAAATTATGAGTAAAACTAAAAATGTAAATATTCTTAATAAAAGAGCCAGATTTGAATATGAAATCTTGGAAGAATACGAAGCAGGAATAGTGCTTACAGGAACTGAAATAAAATCCATTCGCCTTTCTAAAGCTTCTATAATGGAAAGTTTCTGCGAGTTTATAAACGAAGAACTTTTTGTAATCAATATGAGTATAGAAGAGTATAAATTTGGGACTTTCTATAATCATAAAGTAAAAAGAGAACGAAAACTTTTACTGCATTCCCAAGAGCTGGAAAAACTGGGTAAAAAGGTAAAAGATGTGGGAAATACGATAGTTCCGCTAAAGCTCTATATCAATGAAAAAGGCAAGGCAAAACTGAGGATTGCACTGGCGCGAGGGAAGAAATTATTTGATAAAAGAGAGACAATAAAAGAAAGAGAGAACAAGAGAAATTTAGATAGAATCAAGAAGAATTTTTAATTTTTTTTGGCAATATTGTTTTTTTTTGTTATTTTTGTCTCCAATATCCAAAATTTAATTATAAAATTTTAAATTATATTAATCATTCTATGAAAAATCTAAAATTAGGAATCACAGCTTTAGCTCTTACAGTAGCTACTTCTGTGTCTGCTCAAACAACTGAAAATAAGTGGTTGATAGGAGTAGGGGCTCATGGAGTAAACCATGCTGCGATTAATGGAGAGTTTGGAGAATCAGTGAAAAATCTTCGTGCGGCATTTACTCTTAACAATTACACAATTACTCCACCATTGTCTAAATTGACAGTTGCGAGAAACTTGAACAAGTATTTCGTTGTAGATTGGCAAACATCTGTGGGTAATGTAGACAACAAAAGAATTCGTCCAAACTTAAGTGGAGTTGAAGGACAAGTTATGGATAAAGAATTTTTCTTGATGACTGGTCTTGGTCTTCAATTTAAATTCAATGGTCTTTGGAATGAAACTTCTTGGTTCGATCCATATGTGAGAGTTGGTGCTAACTACCTAAGACATGATTACAGCAACTCTGAAAGAGCATATAATAAAGAAGGTGGATTCATGAAAGCTGACCACTTCGCTGCAAACGGAGGTCTTGGTATCAACTTCTGGATTACTAAAAACTTCGGTATTGGTGTTCAACAAGACTATGTAGTAACTCCATTCGAGAAAACTACTATCTCTGATTTCTGGCAATCTTCAGCTACATTAAACTTTAGATTCGGAAATACAGATAGAGATAAAGATGGTATCAAAGATAAAGATGATGCTTGTCCAGATGTATTTGGTCTTGCTCAGTTTAACGGATGTCCTGATACAGACGGTGACGGAGTTCAAGATTCAGAAGATAACTGTCCAGAAGTTGCTGGTCCAGTTGAAAATCAAGGATGTCCTTGGCCAGATACAGACGGTGACGGAGTTCTTGACAAAGATGATGAGTGTCCAGAAGTAGCAGGTCCAGCTGAAAACAAAGGATGCCCATGGAAAGATACAGATAATGATGGAGTTCTTGACAAAGATGATGCTTGTCCAGAAGTTCCAGGATTACCAGAATACAACGGATGTCCTAAGCCAGCTGATGTATTTGCTCTTGAAGCAACAGGTGCATTGAAAGGTATTACATTTGACTTTGGTAAGGCTGTAATCAGCAAGTCTTCTTACTCTAAATTAGACCAAGCTGCTGAAGTAATCAAGTCTTCTAATGGAGGTACATTCTTGATTACAGGTCATACTGATAAAAAAGGTAATGATGCTTACAACTTGAAACTTTCTAGAGAAAGAGCTGCAGCAGTAGTTAGAGCTCTTGAAGAAAGAGGTGTAGCTGATTCTCAGTTGAAATCTACAGGTGTAGGATCAAGAGATGCAGTAGTTCCTGCAACAGCATCAAATGAAGAAAGAGAAGCTGATAGAAAAGTAGTAGTAGAAGCTATTAATGGTGAAGCATGGGAAGCATTGAAAAAATCAGATCTTCCTGTAGTTAGCAAAAAGCTTGTTAAAAAACCAGCTAAAAAAGGAACTGGTAAAAAACCAGTAGGTAAAAAGAAATAATAAAATTTCTTAATAAAAAATACTCCTAGATTTCTAGGGGTATTTTTTTATTCATTTTGGAAATTAATTGTTATTTTTGTGTTCTGAAAAAAATCAATATTTATGGGACGCGCATTTGAATATAGAAAAGCATCTAAATTGGCTCGTTGGGATAAAATGGCCAAAACATTCTCTAAAATAGGAAAAGACATCGCTTTGGCAGTAAAAGCAGGAGGGCCAGATCCAGATTCTAACCCAGCTCTGCGCCGTTGTATACAGAATGCAAAGGGGGCAAACATGCCGAAAGACAATGTAGAAAGAGCAATAAAAAAAGCAAGTGGAGCAGATGCAGAAAACTATGAAGAGGTAACATATGAAGGCTATGGACAAGGAGGAGTTGCATTTTTTGTGGAATGTACCACGAATAATACGACCCGAACAGTAGCAAATGTAAGAGCTATCTTTAATAAATTTGAAGGGAATTTAGGGAAAAATGGAGAGTTGGCTTTTATTTTTGATAGAAAAGGGATTTTCACAATAGAAAAAACTAAAATCACCATAGACT
>CAUQOP010000018.1:0-10503 GCA_963519505.1 uncultured Flavobacteriaceae bacterium
GAAATACTCGTCACTTTGGAGGATGGAGAGCAAAAATTCTACCGACCAGACCGCGTCATAAAAACGGAGGAAGGCTACATTATTGTTGATTTCAAAACAGGTGAGGAAAAAAGAGAAAAACACCAAAAACAGCTGAAAGATTACCAAAATGCCTTAGAAAAAACAGGCAAAAAGGTGATAGAGACAAAGCTTATTTATTTTGATGAATAGTTTTAACCAAAAAAAATAACATTATGAAAGATTCTCTAATGGGCATAGAAATAGAAAAAGTATTAGAAAACTGGGAAGTATCCATCGTGCATTTCCTGCCAAAGATGGTGGAGGCGATTATCGTACTTATTTTGTTTATCTTTTTAGCCAAAATAGCCAAAAGAATCAGTCGCCGAGCTTTCAAGGTTCATCTAAACATCGCCCACATCATCGCTTCTACGGTTTATTGTTTCTTCTTGTTTTCAGGAGTTTATCTCGCTTTGGAGCTTTTGGGACTAGACAAAGTTTTCTCGCATCTGCTTGCAGGAGCTGGAATTGTGGGAATTATCGCAGGTTTCGCTTTCAAAGATGTAGCATCTAATATATTTGCAGGACTGCTTCTGAAAACCCACAGCCCATACAAGGAGGGCGACTGGGTGGAGATAGATGATAAATACGGCATTGTCACGCAGGTAAGTCTGATAACTACGACCATAAGAACCATTCCTGGGCAGGATGTTTTTATCCCAAATCAAATTATTTACAGCGGAACATTTACCAATTATTCCACTTTGAAAAAAAGGAGAATTATCCTAAAAACAGGCGTTTCTTTTGGAGATGATTTGGAGTTTGTGCAGGCTACCGCTCTTGATGAAATTAAGAAAATAGAAACTCTGCTTCCTGATGAAAAAGTGGATTTGTATTTCACAAATATCGGAAATTCTACACTTGATTTTGTGCTTCGGTTTTGGATAAAATTTGAAACCAATGATGATTTCTACGAAGCTATGAACGAAGCCATCATGCGGATAAAAAAACGATTTGACAAGGAAGGTATCTGTCTAGCCTACCCCGTTACTACGCTGGATTTTGGCGTGAAAGGCGGCGTGAATATCTTTGACAAAGAAATAAAAATCAATAAAAACTAAATCTTCCCTTTAATAAAAATGCGTAGGGAAAGCCTTTTTAGGCGTTTGGTTTAGGATGTTTAGTTTTACCCAAGAATTAAGAAATCCCCAGCCGTAGGAAAACATCTGGACATAAGTGGTGACAATGGTCAGCACCGAAATCGGCAGGCTTTTCATCTTAAATAATGAATGTACGAATATCAACAAAGTGTAAAAAGCGTATAGCAAAAGTGGTATTTTTGTCCAAAAACCAAGCAATAGGCTTCCTAAAAACCCTAACAAAAACAAGGACGGAAACCAAAAAGTAGGTTTCGCATATTGAGGGTGGCGCTGATTGAGAATGGGTCTTGCAACACCAAACTGATAGACCTGTTTTGAGAATTTTTTCAGGCTCGTTCTTCGTTTGTGATAGACGGCAATATTTTCGTAAAAACAAGTGCTGAAGCCATTTTCCCAAAGCCTCATGGAAAGGTCTGGGTCTTCGCCGATTCTCATATCCGAGAAACCTCCCACCGCCGAAAAAACAGCCTTATTCACTCCCATATTAAAACTTCTAGGCTGAAATTTACTGACTGCTTTCTTGCTTCCACGAATTCCGCCCGTTGTAAAAACCGAAGTCATAGAATAGGAAATTGCCTTTTGTAGATTGGAAAAGTTTTCATCGGCTTTATCCGCTCCACCAAAGGCATCGGTCGGTTCGGTTTGAAGATTATTTTTAATGTTTTTAATGTAATCTCTTGGGACAACTACATCGCTATCCAAGAAAACCAGCCAACTGTTTTTAGCTCGTTCCGCCCCGAAATTTCGGCTGAGTCCTGGCCCTGAATTTTGTTTTTTGAAATACTGAATGTTTAGTTTCCCCTGATACAAATCCACCACAGGAAGCAGCTCCACAGAAGAGCCGTCATCTACTATGACTATTTCAAAATCCTTATCCTCTTGGACAAGAAGCGAGTCCAGCAGTTCTGTGAGTTCGTCCCTGCGGTTATAGATAGCAACAATGATGGAAATAGAAACATCCACGATTTTATTTTTTTAGCAAAAATAACTAAATCCATCCATAAATGAAAAAACTTTGACAAAAGAGTCTTGCCAAAGTTTTTTTCTACTAATCTAATAAAATTTATTTCAGTTTTTTCTTAATCGCTACTTCTTCGTAGATTTCAAGAAGGTCACCTACTTCTATATCATTATAGCCTTTTAGGTTAAGACCACATTCATAGCCTTTGGTTACTTCTTTCACATCATCCTTGTAGCGTTTAAGGCTTTCCAGCTCGCCATCGTATTTTACGATTCCATCTCTCAATAGACGAACTTTAGAATTTCTTGTCACCTTACCAGAAAGCACCATACATCCTGCGATACTTCCCACTTTAGAGATTTTGAACACCTCACGGATTTCTACATTACCCACCACTTGTTCTCTAATCTCTGGTGAAAGCATTCCTTCCATAGCTTCTTTCACATCATCTATGGCATCGTAGATTACGGAATAAGTTCTGATTTCTATTTCTTCTTTCTCTGCAAGGTCTTTTGCATTTGCTCCAGCTCTTACATTAAATCCGATAACGATAGCATCCGAAGCTGTCGCAAGCAAGATGTCGCTCTCTGTAATCTGTCCTACGCCTTTATGAAGAATATTGACTTGGATTTCCTCTGTAGATAATCTCTGAAGCATATCCGTAAGGGCTTCCACAGAACCATCCACATCCCCTTTTAGGATAATGTTCAGCTCTTTGAAATCTCCAAGGGCTATTCTTCGTCCGATTTCGTCCAGAGTCAAATGCTTCTTCGTTCTTATTGTCTGCTCTCTTTGGAGCTGTTCTCTCTTATTTGCAATAGATTTCGCTTCTCTTTCATCTTCATAAACCTTAAATTTATCCCCTGCCGTAGGCGCTCCATCTAGTCCTAAAATTGTCACTGGTGTAGAAGGTCCTACTTTCTGAAGGTTATGCCCTCTTTCATCCAGCATGGCTTTTACTTTACCGTGGTTTTTCCCAGCAAGGACATAATCTCCTACTTTGAGTGTTCCTGCCTGAACTAAAAGTGTAGAAACATAACCTCTTCCTTTGTCCAAAGATGCTTCTATCACCACTCCTGATGCAGGTTTATTAGGATTAGCTTTTAAATCCAATAAATCAGCTTGAAGGAGAACTTTTTCTAAAAGTAAATCTACATTATTACCAAATTTAGCTGAAATCTCCTGTGACTGAACATTTCCTCCCCATTCTTCCACCAAGATATTCAATCCTGAAAGCTGCTCACGAATTTTATCTGGATTGGCATTAGGTTTATCTACTTTGTTTAATGCAATAATCATTGGTACGCCTGCCGCCTGTGCGTGGGAAATAGCCTCTTTGGTCTGTGGCATCACCTCATCATCGGCTGCGATAACGATGATTGCTACATCCGTTACCTGCGCTCCTCTGGCTCTCATCGCTGTAAACGCCTCGTGCCCAGGAGTATCCAAGAAAGTAATGTGTCTACCATTCTCCAGCTGTACGCTGTACGCCCCGATATGCTGGGTAATTCCTCCTGACTCACCAGCGATAACATTCGTTTTTCTGATGTAGTCCAGCAATGATGTCTTACCATGGTCCACATGCCCCATTACGGTAACAATAGGCGCTCTTGGCAATAAATCTTCTTCGCTGTCTTCAGCTTCCTCTTCTGAGTTATCTTCCAAATCAGCATCGGAGAATTCTATTTTATACCCAAATTCATCTGCTACCAATGTCAGAATATCTGCTTCCAATCTTTGGTTCATGGTTACCATTACCCCAAGTGAGAAACATGCAGAAATAACCTCCGTAGGGCTCACATCCATAAGAGCTGCAAGTTCATTCACGGTGATAAACTCGGTAACTTTCAGAGTTTTATCTTGTGCTTTTAGCTCCTGCTGAAGCTCATCTTGCTCTCTACGGAAATTTCTTTTTTCTTTTCTGTATTTAGCTCCTTTGGACTTACCACCTTTGTTAGTAAGTTTTTCCAAAGTTTCTTTGATTTGATTTTTTACTTGCTCATCTGTAAGCTCCACAGGCATTACGCGTTCTCTCTTTCCTCCTTTTTTGCCTCCTTTATCGCGGTTTCCTCCTTGTGGCTTATCTTTAGCAAATTTTTTATCCGCTCCTGCTTTGTTATTAGCTGGTTTAGCATCCTCTCCAACAGGTTTTTGGATTCTTTTTCTTTGCTTCTTCTTGTCAGAAGGTTTTGGTTTTGTTTCAAACTGAGACAAATCTATTTTTTCGGTCTGAAGGATTTTTGGCCCGTCCAGTTTTTGATATTTGGTTTCTATCTTCTCTGGTTCGGAAGATTCTTCAGTATCCACAACAAGTTTTGCCTCTGCCTTAGGCTCTGCTTTTGGTTTTGGTTCAGCCTTAGGTTCAGTTTTTTTGTCTTTTGTAATTTCTGGTTTAGGAGCTACCACTTCCTCTTTCACAACTTCTTTTGGTGAAGTCGCTTCCGCTTCTTTTTCCTTTTTAGGCTTCGCCTCCAGATCTATTTTGCCTATAATCTTTGTTTTAGGAGCTTGAGCCTTAATCACTTCTTGAGCTTTTGGTTCTTCTGTTTCTAATTTCACCTCTGGAACTTTAGAAATCACCACCTCCTGTGAAGCCTCTTTCTGCTTCTTATCAGCTGCAAATTCCTGCTCTAATGCGGAGAAAGCCTCTGCTTCCAACAACACATTGGGATTGCTATCAATCTCAAACCCTTTACTCTGCAAAAACTCTACTGCCCTTGGAATGGAAATATTTAGTTCCTTTGCTGCTTTATTTAATCTGATTTTTGGCATATTTTTACTTTTTGTTCAGCCAAAGCTGAATACTTTGTTTTTTTGTTTATTCTATTATATTTTAGACAAAGGAGATTTATTCTAATTCTTCTCTCAAGATTTTCTTAACCTCTTCTATTGTCTCTTCTTCTAAATCTACTAAATTAAGCAATACATCAGTATCCTTGTCTAGGACACTTCTCGCTGTATCCAGCCCTACTTTTGTAAATTCATCTATAATCCACTGCTCGATTTCATCATCGAATTCTTTCAGCTCTACATCATCATCTTCTTGTTTCTCTCTGTATACATCTATTTCATAATCTGTAAGCCAAGAAGCCAATTTGATGTTTTGACCTTGTTTTCCGATGATTTTTGAAATTTCATCCACCGGAGCATATACTAGTGCATAGTGGTCTTCTTCATTGATTTCCACCTTGTTGATTTCCACACCTCCTAGTGCTCTTTTCACCAAGACTTCTGGATTTTTAGACCACTGGATTACATCAATATTTTCATTTCTAAGCTCTCTCACCACACCGTGAATTCTAGAACCTTTCACGCCTACACAAGCGCCCACAGGATCTATTCTTTCGTCCAAGGCATCTACAGCGATTTTCGCTTTTTCACCTGGGATTCTTACCGCTTTTTTCAAGATGATGGTTCCATCCAATATTTCTGGAATTTCTAATTCTAAAAGTTTTTCCAAAAACTTAGGCGCCGTTCTTGAAACGATAATCTGAGGTTTAGAACCTTTGAAATCAACTTTTTCAATCACCGCTCTGACGCTTTCTCCCTTCTTGAAGAAATCCGTAGGAATCTGGTTTTCTTTTGGTAAAATGTATTCATTCCCTTCATCATCCAAGATAATAACCTGCTTTCCACGGATGTGGTGCACTTCTCCTACAATCACTTCACCTATTCTATCTTTGAACATTTCATACATTGCAGCATTATTATGCTCTTGTAATTTTGTTGCCAAAATTTGTTTCAATGTCAAGATATTTCTTCGCCCTAATTGTGCCAATGGGATTTCTTGGGTAAATTCCTCTCCCACCTCGAATGTAGGGTCTATTTTTTTCGCTTCAGAGATTTCTATTTCCAAATCGTCATCTTCTGACATCTGGTCTTCAACGATTTTTTTATTCAAAAATATCTGAAAATCTCCCTTATCAGGGTTTACAATTACATCAAAATGGTCATCAGAATCGTATCTTTTTTTCAGCAAGGTTTTTAGCGAATCTTCTATGATTGCCATCAAATCTATCTTACTGATCCCTTTTTCATCTTTAAAATCACCAAAAGATTCGATTAATGCTAAATTATCCATATTTTTTTACTTTGACTAAAATTTTTAAAACTTAATTACTATCATTGCTCTCTTTATGCTTTGGTAAGGGATTTCCCTTTGTTCCTCCACATCTTCTTTCCCTTTTCCTACGAGTTTTGGTCTTCTATACTTCAGCATCAAAACTATTTTTTCTTCATCTGCTTCCTGCAGTTCTCCCTTAATCACTTCTCCATCTTCTGTCGTGACTTCCAGCTCCCTTCCCACATTCTTTTTATACTGTCTTGGCAGTTTGAGAGGTTCGCTCAGTCCTGCGCTCATCACCTGAAGAGAAAAATCCACTTCTTCTCTATCCAGATTAAACTCTATCGCCCTGCTGGCATCTAAACATTCCTGAATAGAAAGCGACTCATCTCCATCCAAAATAACCACCACATCATTTCCTGCAGATATTTTCAAATCAACCAAATAAATATCCTTTCTTTCTTCTAAGAATGCCTGTATCAGCTCTTCTACCCTTGTCTTAAAATCCATATTTCTGCTTATTTCAGGATATATAAAAAAGGCCTTCCTTTGAAGCCTTTCCATCATTATTCCCGTAAATCTGTCTGCAAATTTAAGAAAATTATTCATTTATAGCAAATTATCGCTGAAAAGATTTTATTTCACTAAAAAATATTACCTTTGTAGATTGAAAAGATTTTTATACTAAATGAATATTGCAATTGTAGGAACAGGATATGTAGGGCTGGTTACAGGAACCACTCTAGCTGAGCTAGGAAACACAGTTTATTGTGTAGATATAGATGAAACAAAAGTAGAAAACATGAAAAAGGGAATTGTTCCCATCTACGAACCTGGCTTGGAAGAAATATTTTTAAGAAACATACAGGCGAACAGATTGTTTTTTACTACTCAACTAAAAGAAGCATTAGACCAGTGTGATGTAATCTACCTCGCTTTGCCGACGCCTCCTGGTGAGGATGGCAGCGCAGACCTTTCTTATGTTCTGAAGGTTTCTGAAAACATCGGTGAGCTGATGACTTCTTACAAGGTAATCGTCAATAAATCAACCGTTCCTGTAGGCACAGCGGATAGAGTGAGAGAGACCATTTCTGCGAAAACAGAAATCCCTTTCGATGTGGTTTCTAATCCAGAATTCCTCCGCGAAGGTTTTGCTGTGGAAGATTCTATGAATCCTGCCAGAATCGTAGTAGGTTCTAGTTCAGACAAAGCTAAAAACATCATTGCCCAAATCTACCAGCCATTTACTAACACGGGAGTTCCTATCATTTTCATGGATGAAAAATCTTCGGAACTGACTAAATATGCAGCCAATTCATTCCTTGCTGTGAAAATCACTTTCATGAATGAAATCGCAAACTACTGCGAAAAAGTAGGCGCTGATGTGGATAAAGTAAGGCTCGGTATGGGAAGTGATGACAGAATCGGGCATCGTTTCCTTTTCCCAGGAATAGGCTACGGAGGAAGCTGTTTTCCGAAAGATGTGAAAGCCCTCATCAAATCAGGAAAGGAAGAAAACTTTGATTTCCAAATCCTTAACGCTACTGAAAATGTGAATAAAGCTCAAAAAGTAATCCTCGTTTCTGAAATTGAAAAATATTTCGGCGGAAACATCAAAGATAAGAAAATCGCGATGTGGGGACTTGCATTTAAAGCCAATACCGATGACATCAGAGAGGCTTCGTCTTTGGATAATATCTCTCTTTTATTAGAAAAAGGAGCAAAAATAACGGCTTATGATGCCATCGCAGAGGAAAATGTAAAAAAAATCTTTGGTGATAAAATAGAATATACCAAAGATATGTATTCTTGCCTAGAAGATGCTGATTGTCTGCTGATAGCGACAGAATGGAGCGAGTTCAAAAATCCTAACTTCCAGCTTATGGCAGAAAAGATGAAGAACAAAGCCATTTTCGATGGTAGAAACATGTTCTCTATTGACCAAATAGAAAACACAGGATTTTATTATAAATCTATTGGTAGAAAAACTATAAAATAAAAACACTGAAATTATGGGACTTTTTGATTTTTTCAAGAAAAAAGAGACAAAGGAAACTCCAAAACCAGAAAAGGAGAATAACAGCCTAGCGCTTTCTATGCCAATGTTCAAAGGAGAAAGCTATTCGCTGGATAAAGTTTTAGAAGATTTAAAATCCCACTGGGGACTAGAAGTTTCTGAAATCTCTGGTGATGATGAAGTCGCAACGCTCATTATCAATGGAATGATGGCTGCCATTGCAAAAATGCCAGCGCCTATTCCGAGTGAAGATTTAGAGTCAATATTCGGGTATTCTTACCTTTGGAATAATGTAGAAAAAGAAGTTTCAGAGCACAACAGCCACGCGATTGTTTCTATTTTAGACAAATCAAAAAGTCAGGTTGAGAAATTCTCTTTGATGACGATGATTAACGCTTCTATCCTTAGAACTACTCCTGATGCGATAGGTGTTTATCAAGGAAGCCAAACCCTACTGCTTCCGAAAGGTTTGTACATTGACTTTGCAGACTTTTTATTAGAAGGAAATCTGCCTGTGATTCTGTGGATTTATATCGGACTTATCGGCTTAGAAGAAGGAAAAAACAGCCTTTATACTTTTGGAATGAAAGAGTTTGGAAAAGAAGAAATAGAAATAATCGACAGCCAAATGTCACGAAGTGATTTACATGACTTTATCCTTCCTGTACTCAACTATATTTTAGCTTATGATGTTACTTTAAAAAATGGAGAAACCATAGGTTTTTCTGAGGAACAAAAAATAAAAATCACGGAATCCAAAGCAGTTTATTTGGATGGAAATTCTTTAAAATTAGAACTATAAAATTATGAAATCTATCATTATCACTGGCGGAGCAGGATTTATCGGTTCTCATGTTGTTCGTGAGTTTGTGAAAAATCTCCCGCAAACGAAAATCATCAACCTTGATGCCCTTACATACGCGGGAAACCTTGAAAACCTGAAAGATATAGAAAACGAACCAAACTATATCTTTGAAAAAGCAGATATCACAAAACCTGAAGAACTAAAAAAGGTTTTTGAAAAACATAATCCAGATGCGGTGATACATCTCGCTGCGGAAAGCCATGTGGACAGAAGCATCACAGACCCAAATGCTTTTATCAATACCAATGTAATTGGGACTGCTAATCTTCTTAATCTTTGTAAAGAGTTTTGGACACTGAATCCAGAGCACACGCATGGAAGATTTCCTAACGAACCGAGAAAAAATCTTTTCTACCATGTTTCTACGGATGAAGTCTATGGTGCTTTGGGAGAGACTGGATTTTTCACTGAAGAAACACCTTACGACCCAAAATCTCCGTATTCTGCGAGTAAAGCTGCCAGCGACCATTTGGTAAGAGCTTACGGAAACACTTATGGGCTTCCTTACATCGTTTCTAATTGTTCCAACAACTATGGTCCAAATCATTTCCCAGAGAAACTGATTCCACTCTGTATTTTTAATATTCTCAACGAAAAACCACTGCCAATCTATGGCGATGGAAAATACACCCGTGACTGGCTGTTTGTGATAGACCACGCTCGTGCTATTTTCCAAATTTTCCATGAAGCAAAAACAGGGGAATCCTATAATATTGGTGGATTTAATGAATGGCAGAATATTGATTTAATCAAAGAATTGATTAAACAAATGGATGCAAAACTTGGAAATCCTACTGGCTATTCAGAGAAACTAATCACTTTTGTGAAAGACCGCCCAGGGCATGACAAACGCTATGCTATAGATGCTACAAAGCTGAATAAAGATTTAGGTTGGAAGCCTTCTGTGACTTTTGAAGAAGGTCTAGCTAAAACTATCGATTGGTTCTTGAGCAATAAAGATTGGCTGGAACATGTAACCAGCGGAGAATACCAAAAATACTACGAAAAACAGTATAGTTAATGATTTCTATTGTAAGTCCTGTTTACCGAGCTGAAAAAATCCTTCCGATTCTCGTTTCTGAAATTAATTTAGTAATGGAGAGAATCGGTAAGGACTATGAAATCATATTGGTAGATGACCGCAGTCCTGACAACTCTTGGGAAGTGATGAAAGTACTTTCTAGTCAAAATCCTAAAATAAAAAGCATTCGCCTGAGCAGAAATTTTGGTCAGCATAGTGCTATTTTTGCTGGACTTACAAAAACAAAAGGCGACTGGGTGGTAGTAATGGACTGCGATATGCAGGACCAGCCTAAAGAAATAGCCAAACTCTACAAAAAAGCTTTAGAAGGATACGATATCGTTTTAGGACAAAGAGAAAACCGAAAAGACAAATTCCTGAAAAAATTAACATCTAAACTTTTTTACAAGGTGTTTAAT
>CAUQOP010000019.1:0-10448 GCA_963519505.1 uncultured Flavobacteriaceae bacterium
TCTCTTCTTTACTGAAATTGGCTAAAAAGCCGAGCCGCCCCATATTAACACCGACAACAGGGATTTCCAAATCCTGAATCAGCGTAAGCGCACTCAGAATAGTGCCATCTCCTCCGAAAGAAAAGAAATAATCTATTTCACATTTTTTGAGTGAGTTTTTATCACTGAAAATCTGATAGTTACCTAATAAACTATTCTTTTCTAAAATTTTTTCGTGGAGAAAAATCTGCACATTTTCCCTTTTCTCCAGTTCAAGAATAAACTGATGAAGATAAGCCTCAATCTCATCTCCATTTTTCTGCGAATATATTGCGATGTTTGGCATTAGAATTCAAGGTATTTTTGCATAAATTCGTATCTGCTTTTCAGCAGTTCTTCCTTTTCATCGGTATAGAATTTCTGCACGATAATGTAGCCGTAGCGCTCAAAGGTCTCGTCTATGGAGCTGAGATTTTCATTGCTGATTCTCATTGTCACCCTCACGAAAGCCTCATTCATCTCCGTAACCAGCGCGCCATAGAATTTTCCGTTGTTGCTTTCTACGATTTGGGCTATTTCCACCATGGAATAATTGGTTCTAGGGATTTCCACCGTAAGCAGCGCCCCTGTCTCCGAAAAAAACGGATATTTAGACAATTCATCCGCGATGCTGTCCCAAGCGATATACCCCTGATATTCCTCGTTTTTATTGATTACAGGAATTACATTGGTATTGAATGTATGGAATAATTTCACCCCATCCAAAAGAGTACTTTCATAGAGGATAGAAAATCTATCCATATACGGAAGCAGTTCTCCTAATTTTTTTTTGCGATTTTCCTCCAAGCACTCCTTCATTACTGCGCCCTGAAATACCCCCTCATTCTCCACGAAAACATGGGTGAAATCAAAATCAACAGCAGTCTGCAAAGCCTCCTCCGCAGTAGTATCTACGCCCAATATGGGAAAATCATTTGCGATATAATTTTCAATTATCATAAATCATAATTACTTCGGTAAAGGTATGAAATTTGATTAAAACTATAAAAACTTTACCTTTGTGAAATTCTAATCAGACATTTATATGAATTCACAAATTCTCTACGAAGACAATCACATCATCATTATCAATAAAAAAGTAGGTCAGCTGGTTCAAGGTGACAAAACAGGCGACCAGAGCCTTCTGGAACTGCTGAAAGATTTCATAAAAGAGCGTGACCAAAAGCCTGGGAATGTCTATCTCGGCTTGGTTCACAGGATAGACCGACCAACCTCTGGGCTGGTAATCTATGCTAAAACCTCCAAAGCACTCTCCCGCCTGACCCAAATGGTAAAAAACAGGGAGATTAAAAAAACCTACTGGGCTGTGGTTCCCAAAGAGATGATTCCACAGAGCCAGACCCTCACCCACTATCTCAAGAAAAACGAAAAAAACAACAAAGCCATCATCTACTCCCACGAGGCAGAAGGAGCAAAAAAAGCCATTCTAAGTTATAATATTCTCAAAACCTTGGATAATTATATGCTGCTGGAAGTGGATTTACAAACAGGAAGACACCACCAAATACGGGCACAGCTCTCTAAAATAGGCGTCCCTATAAAAGGCGACCTAAAATATGGTGCTCCACGCTCCAACCCAGACGGCGGCATCAGTCTGCACGCCAGAATGCTGGAATTCATCCACCCTGTGAGCACAGAACTTATAGAAATAACCGCTCCCGTTCCGCAGAATGATGCCATATGGAAAGCTTGCGAAATGTAAAAACTGATATTTTCATCTAAAATAAAAGAGCCACTCTGTGAGTGGCTCTTCTATCATCTCAAAATATTTTATTTATCTTAGAATGTTTGAGTCAATGACAATGATACACGAAGGTTATCTCCTGTAGCATCTTTTGCTAACTTCTTAAGTTTTCCTTTGTTAGCATAGTCATAGTATCCATAAGTAGTTGATGTATAGTCAAACTCAAGACCTAACTTAGTGTTACCAGACTTCCATCCCATTCTTGGAGATACTCTCCATGTGCTCACTGGATTTCCTACAGCACCGTAAGCATTTGAAACTGCGAAAGAAGGAGCATAAAGAGCATTTCCGAAGTCTTTGTTATTAAATCCAAAGTCTTGAGAATACCCACCAAAGATACCCCACTCGAAAGATTCAGAAGCTTTTCCTGCAAACTCTGTCCAAAGAGACAATGTAGTACTGTTTTTCAAATCATCTTTTAAAGGATTGTAAGCAACACTTCCTAACTGTAGTAATTCAGATGGGTTTTGTCCATAGTTACCATAGATTTTCCAAGCGAAGTTTTCAGTAAACTGTACTTTTGCATATGCTAAGAAGTCAAATGCAGCAAGAGTTTTACCATGTGCAATTTTAGCGTTAGCATCTGTGTTTCTAGTGAATTTAACATTAGCACCGAAACCTCCTACGAATTTTTCATCGCTACCAAACTGTAACTGTGCGTGGAATGCTGGAAGTCCAGATTTAGCAGCATTACCTTTTCCATTTAGTACTAAAGATGTAAAGTCTCTCTCAGTGATAGCAGCAAGGGTAAATCTTGCGTTACCTTTAGTAGAGAATCTGATCTGAGGAGAACGGTTGAACGGTTGGAATGGGCTTCCTGCGTTGAAGTTGTAAGTTCCTGGAGACACATTCGTTACGAACATTGGGTGCCAATATTGACCTACTAACCATTCTACTCTATCACTAGATAATTTCACATAAGCATGTCTCAACCCGAAGTTGTTAGTTTGCCCATTATTACCAAAGAAGTGACCTTCGATCAAAGCTTCAGATTTCATTCCGAAGAAATCAGGACCTGTCACTTTTACACCTAATCTTGATTCGATTCCCCATCCGTTGAAATTAGCAACATTGTTTCCTGTTACATTTGGAGACGCTAAATCGATAAAGTTACCTTCTCTAGCTGCAACTACTTGACGAGAGTCAAACGCGAATTCTCCTTTTGCATAACCATAAAGCGTAGCACTTGTTTCTTCTTGTGCTAACCCTACTTGTGCTACTGCCAAAGCAAGTAGCGCCATGATCTGTTTTTTCATAATTGTAATTATTATAATTTAAAGATTTTCTTTCGTGATATTATTTCACACTGCAAAGATATAATATTATTTTATAATTTTTTTAACAAAAAAACTAATATTTATCATATTTCCTGTTTTTTATCCTTTTATACAGATATATATATTAAGGTATATAACCTTATCAAAATTAGTCTTTTACCCTATAACGCTTAATTCATATATTTATTTATGATTTTTTAACATTTTATGAAATCAGATGTAGAATTATACTTTTTAAAAACTTCATTAATCACCAAAAAATCATGCTTTTAGGAAGTTAGAAAAACAAAGTATGATTTATATCATCTTTTAAATAAGGATTTATTATTTTATTTTTGCCCCCGATTTTCAAAAAGGTTTAGTAACTTTGTGGTAGTAAAGATATGTATGATGCTGGGTAATGGTGAATTTTATATTTTTATTAACAAAAAATAGTGCCAATTCAAAAAATAGTATTAAATTGCACCCCGATTGAATAAATCAAATCATCTCAAAATAATTATAAACTTTAAAAATAACATTTAAATAATTATACACAATGGATTTACAAACAGCAAAAAAGAAAGCTACGAGAGTCCTCATAGCTGGTATAATTTCCAACTTCTCTGTTGGGATATTATACACTTGGAGTAACTTGAAGGATGCTCTTCAGTACACTGCAAAAAATGGATTCCAAGACAACACATTGGCCATTGACTCTGCTGACAGATTGTACTCTGCTTGGGGACAGTCTGACCTAGCATTACCTTATGGTATTGGAGGTTTTACTTCAGCGTTTATCGTTGTATTCGCTGGAGCTTGGCAGGATAAAATCGGTCCTACTAAGGTTATCTTGATCGGGGTGTTAATGACAGGTATAGGAGCTATCCTTTGTAGTTTCTTGACTAACCACCCTTATTTATTTACTTTCGTATTCGCTATGATTGTAGGTAATGGTATCGGATTCGTATATGCTTGTCCTCGTGCGGCTGCGATGAAATGGTTCCACCCATCTAAAAAAGGGATGATCAACGGTCTTGTAGTAGCAGGATTCGGTCTTGGAGCTCTTTGGTTAGGACCACTTGAAACATTGTTCTTAAAGCAACAAGCGTTCATCTGGACTATCGATTCATTCCCTCACTTATCATTAGAAAACACTTTGAGAGTATTAGGATGTGCTATCCTTGCTATGGGTATCCCAGCTGCATTGAATGTAGTGAACCCACCTGTTGGATATGAAGTACCTGAACCAGAAGTTGATGCTAACAAACCAGTAAAAGAAAATGCTAAGAAAACTGCTTCTATCGGAACTGCAGCTATGGCTAAAACTTGGCAAGCTTGGGCATTGTTCTCTATCTATGCTCTATATTGTTCTGCTGGTGCGATGGTAATCTCTAACTCTTCTGACATCATGAGAGTACAGTCTGGACTAAAAGCAGGAACTATTGCTGCTGAATATGCAGAAACAGCAACTGCATTACTAGGGGTGATGGTACCAGTAACATCTATCTCTAACGCTACAGGTCGTGCATTAGGAGGTATGATTTCTGACATCATTGGTAGAAAGAATGTATACTATGTAATCCACACTATCCAAGCGATTAACATGTTCTTCTTCCACACTTATGATACTCCTGTAAAAATCATTTTAGGAACTATCCTTACTTGTGTAGTTTATGGTTCTGTAATGAGTACAACACCATCTATCGTAGCTGACTATTTCGGTCTTAAAGCTTACGGTGCTAACTATGGTGTAGTTTATACAGGTTGGGGAGCTTCTCTAATCATTGGTCCACAAATCGCAGCTTACTCTAACAAATTGGCTGAAGCAAATAATGCGCCAGGTGAAGCTTACTTCTTCGCTTACCACGCAGCTATCGTGTTGATCGCAATTTCATTCGTTCTTGCATTCTTGGTTAAAAAACCTAAATTCAGACAAGAAGATGTTATTGATGATTACATCTTAGGACCAGATGAACTTAAAAACTAATTAAGTTTAATCATAAATAAAGACTCCCGAATGGGAGTCTTTTTATTTTGAGAATATTTTAAAATCATATCAAAAATAAATCTGAAGCGATTCCATCTGCAAAGAACCAATGCTTCTCAGGGATTTTGAGATGATTATTTTCTATGAGGAGAATTTCCTGCTGAATTTTAGACTGAACATCAGCGTTGAACCTTTGTATAATTTCATCTGAAAAGTCGTTTTTTATTTTTCCTAAATCTACACCCCAGCTCGTGCGAAGGCCTATCATCAGCATTTCATTATATCTATCTTTTTCAGACAATATTTCTTTTTCTAATGGTAGTTTTCCCTGTAAAAGATCTTTGATGTATAACGAGTTGTTAGCAATGTTCCACGCTCGGATTTGTTCTCCGTCGTAGGAATGCGCCGAAGGCCCAATCCCTAAATAAGGCTTATATTTCCAATAAGAAGTATTGTGTTTAGAATAAAAATCAGGCTTTCCAAAATTTGATATTTCGTAATGGTCAAAACCGTTATCTTTCAAAAAATCTACCATATAGTAGAATTCGTCGTTTTGTGTGCTTTCTTTCGGAGGGCTTATTTTTCCTTTGTTTATCCAGTTTTCAAGAGCTGTTCTAGGCTCTATGGTCAGCGCATAAGAAGAAATATGCGGAACTTCCAGCTCTATGGCTTTATCCAAATTCTGTTTCCAAATCTCAAAATTAGATGTAGGCGCTCCGTAAATTAAATCTATACTAATATTCTGAATACCTGCATCTTGCGCTATTTTCACCGAAGATTCTGCTTGTGAGGAACTATGTGCACGATTCATCAGCCTCAAATCTTCATCATGGAAACTCTGTATTCCTATGGAAAGTCGATTAATCCCTATTTCTGCAATTCCCTTCAAAAATTTTTGGTCTAAATCATCTGGATTCGCCTCCAAAGTAATTTCTATATCCCTAGAAAAATCAAAATATTTCAGGATTTCATCCATCAGCATTTTAATTTCATCCACTTCCAAGATAGATGGCGTCCCTCCTCCGAAATATAGGGATTCTAAAATCTTGTTTTTCAGCTCATTATTTCTTAATGATAATTCGTTTTTAATAGCAGAAAGCATCTCATTTTTCAATTTCAAAGAAGTAGAAAAATGAAAATTACAATAACTGCACTTCTGTTTGCAAAAAGGAATATGAATATAAAGCATAAAGAAAAAACTCCCACAATGGGAGAATACATTTCATAAAAGCGAACCTCAAAGGTACACCTTTATTTGCAATAAAAAAATAGTTTTATGTGCTTTTTTTAACTTAAATTTGAAATATATAACCTTCTCGTAATAAATGAATTAAATCATAATTTAACCTAAATTTATCTAAAAATGAACAAAGAACAAATGTATGCTGCTTGTGGATTTGACAGCGAGGGAAATCTACTATGGGCAGGAGGAACTGCTGAAAAACCTTGGATAGTATCTACCTATAACGCTGGTATTTTGAATAAAGACTGGGTTGGTGGGAAATCCGCAAAACAAGCCGATATTTTCCGAAAACTGAATGGACTAGACAGCCATATGTCTCCAAAAGCACAGGAAATCATAGATTCATTAAAAAATCAACCTCTTCATGTAATTGCTGAAAATCAGTTCGCGGTAACAGATTATGCATATCAGTTGTTCATCGCTCCTCTTCTTCCTGAGTTGAGAAAATTTTTAGATAGAAATATATTAGATTTACAAAACAATGAAAGTTTTTCCACTGCGGAAAAAAACTGCCAAGACCTCATCAGAAAAGTAGAATTTTCTACGGAATTTGTAGAAGCGGTGCGTGTCGCTTTCGAATGGCTGGACAAAAAAAATCCTAATGTTCCTAGGGCAGTCCGCTCTACAGCGCCTTCTGAAGATGGAGGAGAATTCAGCGGAAGTGGAAAATATTCTACTAAACTACGCCAGTTTGGTTTTGAGGAAGTTCTCAATGCTATCAAAGCTTGTTTCGTTTCTCGTTTTAATCGTGGTGCTTTACACTATCAGTTTTCGGCTCCACATGCTTTCGGCGAGGATTTAGCCTCTCTTTCATTTGCTGTAATGGTGCAGGATATGCAGCCGAGCATAGATGTAGCGGGAACTATTTTCACGGCTGATACACAGAGCAACCACCCTGGTTTTGTGGAAATTAACTTTACTTACGGACTTGGTGAAGCTGTGGTTTCTGGTAGAGTTTCTAGTGACTCTTGGATTTTTGCAAAAAGACCTTTGAGATTAAAAAAAGATGGTCTAATAGACTTTAAACTCGGAGAAAAACAAGAATATTTTGATGGAGAATGGCATAAAAATACTCCCGAAAACTCCGCAAAAAAATGTATGTCTGATGAAACCGCTTCTACTCTTTCTGCAATAGGAATGCTCCTTGGCGACCTATTCCGAGAGCTGGATGTAGAAAGCGTGGAGAGTGATTTGGAGGCGGCTATTAACTTTAAGACAAATACCATCATCATCACTCAGCAGAGAGCGATTACCACTCTAAAACACGAGCCTGTACATAGAAAATTCACTCTCGATGGGCTGAATGAAGATGGACAAGAAAACGCTACTTTAGAAAGTGCGCTACTTCTAAAATCAAAAGGTATCAATGCTGGGATTCCAAGTATCACGCACGGAGTTGTAATCTCTCTCTTTGGCGAAGGAGCTGAGTTCAAAAGAGATTTTGAGAAGAAATTTAATGAAAAGAAAAAACAAATCACAGATAAATACGGCAACAAAATAGGCGTAATCCTCGTAACAGCGATGACTTACCCATGGATGGAGCCTTCTATGGAACAAACCGTAGCCTGCATCACTACGCGTGGAGGGAAAAATGACCACACTCCTATCTGGTGTAAAGAACATGGCCTGCCGTGTGCTGTATCCGTAAAGGGCGCACCTGAATTCCTAAAAGACGGCAGCCTAATCACTTACTATGGCGTGGGAGATACTCCTGCATTCTATGAAGGTCGCCACCAGTATTCTGTAACAGAAACTCAATTAGAAGGGCTAAAACCTTCTCCTATTCCTATCCGTCTGATAGTATCCGATGCGAGTACAGCAAGGTCTGTATGTATGCGTTCTTATTTCCCTTCTCTCAATATTGGTAGAGGTTCTGGACTTGTTCGCTGGGAAATGCTGGCTGCAAAAATTAGAGTGCATCCTATGGCGGTGATGAATTATTCTACTTTGAAGAGTGACTTCTTGCAGCTGGTTGGTCAGGGAAGAATGACAAAAGAAGAAGCTGTAAAAACAGCTGAAAGCGTAGCTGAATTTATCCGAACTGAAGCTGGCGAGCTATCTCCTGTGGATTGGTATGTAAAAGCCCTCGCAAGGGAAATTGCAGGAATCGTTTCGCCATACTATACTGATGATATCAATGAGTCTATGGTCGTGCGTCTTCCTGACTTTAAAACCAATGAACACGCAGATTTATTAGGTGGTAGAGCCTATGAGCCAGTGGAAGAAAACCCTATGCTGGGAGACAGAGGCGCAGGGAAATATTTAGGTGCATACCAAAAAGCATTCCTTGCTATAGACCTAAAAGCTTTGGCGTATGTGATAAATGATATGGGATATACCAATATCCACATAGAAGTTCCTTTTGTGAGAACGCCTGATGAAATGAAAGAAGTCGCTAGATTAGTAAAAGAAAGCGGTATCAATATTCCTCTTCAAATGATGTTCGAGCTTCCTGTGAATATTTCTCGCGCAACAGAGTTTTTCAAAGTGTCTGATGGCGGTCAGATAGGGTCTAATGACCTTCTACAGCTAGAATTTGGATTAGACCGTTCTGGAGGAGATATTCTTCCTTGGCATATACAACATCTACAATCTAGAATAGAAAACCTTATCCAAGAAAGAAATACTACAAAACCAGAGTTTCATTTAGGTCTCTGTGGTAATCTTCCTTCTACCAATCCGGAGTTTGCAAAATGGCTGGTAGATGCTGGAATAGACGAGTTCTCTGTAACGCCTGACGCCCTGATTCCTGCCCTGCTAGGAGTAACAGGAGAGACGCCTGACGGGAAACAAAACATCACAGTTTATACCGCAGAAGGCGAAGTATTCGTAAATGGACAAAAAGCATAAAACCAAACAAAAGAGAGAGACCAAAAATCTCTCTCTTTTCTTTTTCAATAAACTAAATGTTTTATTTTTAATTCGAAGCTAAATAACTTCTCCATTTATCAACTGCCTCCTGCATATCCTTTGGCATTGGACTCTCAAAATACATTTCCTTTTTGGTGGTCGGGTGGATAAACCCAAGTGTATGAGCATGCAGAGCGTGTCTTGGTAATATTTCAAAAATATTTTGGATAAACTGCTTGTATTTTGGCAGATTTTGTCCCCTTAGAGGAATATGCCCTTCATATCTTTCATCATTGAAAAGAGTGTGCCCTATGTGACGGAAATGAGCCCTTATCTGGTGTGTCCGCCCTGTTTCCAGCTTACATTCTACCCAAGTCATATATCGGAAACGCTCTAAAACTTTATAATTGGTCACAGCGTGTTTGCCGACGCTTCCATCTTCATAAACCGCCATCTGCATTCTATTTTTTTCGTGCCGTCCTATGTGTCCGCGAATAGTTCCCTCATCATTTTCTAAATTTCCCCAAACAAAAGCCCAATAGAGCCGTTTGGTTTTTCGTTCAAAAAACTGTTTCGCAAGGAAACTCATCGCATATTCATTTTTAGCAATGACAAGAAGTCCAGAGGTATCTTTATCAATCCTATGAACGAGCCCCACACGGTCTAAATCCGTTTTCAAACCATTTTTCTCAAAATGATAGGCCACGGCATTGACTAATGTTTTATCCCAGTTCCCAAAACCAGGGTGGACAACCATTCCTGCTTCCTTGTCCACTACCAATACATCATCATCTTCATAAACGATATTGATAGGAATATCCTGAGGAATGATAACATTTTCGCGAGGAGGATGAGCAAGAAGAACCGAAATCTGGTCGTTAGGTTTTACTCTATAGTTCTGTTTTACAGGAACTCCATTGACAACCACATTACCAGCGCGGCAAGTCTGAGAAATTTTATTTCGGGAGGAATTTTGTCTAAAAATCAACAAAAATTTGTCTATCCTGAGAGGTTCCTGATTTTTATCTACAACTATGTTGAGATGTTCATATAGATCACTCCCTTCCTCCAGAGATTCATTGAGAACCTCATCTTCTATAAAATCTTCATTTTCTTCTATCATCTTTACTCTACTACTACTTTTTTAGGTTTTGGCTTTTCAGCTGGTTTAGTAGTGTTTTCTTTAGGTTTTTCCTCAGTTTTTTTAGTGTCTTTTTTCTCCTCAGGTTTTTTAGTTTCAACTGGTTTAGCAGGAGAAGACTCTACTTTTATGTTTTGCTTTGTAGAAGAAGGATATTCCATCGGTGTATTAGCCTGTCTGGTTTC
>CAUQOP010000020.1:0-9988 GCA_963519505.1 uncultured Flavobacteriaceae bacterium
TGTCTCCTTGTTTTATTGAAACCATATTTTGTTTAAAAAAAGAATGAAGCAGTACTTCTTCCTTCTTCCAAAAATAAAAATTAGTCAATATTCTTGTGAAAATGAATAACAAAATGAAGAAAGAAAAACGCGTGAAAGTTTTTACATTCGGCTTTTCAAAAACACTTCTTAATAAATAGACAAGTACAAATAAAACAATAAGTTCAGGAATTTCGATGGAAACATTTTCCACAAAACTAAAATCTGTTTTTGAGAAAAAAGCAACCATATTCAAGAAGAAACTTGCGCACCAGTCATAGATTTCTAAAAGCCAATTGGGAGTAAGTCCAATTCCAAATAAAATAGAAATGATAAAGGAAAAAATAATGAATCCCTGTGATACCATAATGCTGACAACATTGATAAAAACAGACATTATAGAAAATTGATGAAAGTAGAATAATATCAATGGAAGAGTGGTCAGCTGGGCAGCAAGGCTCAGAGAAAAAGTATTTAGAACGAATCTTATCGCTCTGTTTTTTAGAGGTTTATAATGATTGGTAATGGGTTTGTATAGCCAAAAAATTCCAAAAACTGCCAAAAAGCTCAACTGAAAACCTACATCGAAAAGCTGCTGAGTATCAATCGAAAGTATCATCATTCCAGCCAAAGCCAAAGAATGTAGAAGATTAGTTTTTCTCTGCAAAAAAATCATAATATAATAGACCGTAATCATGATGCAGGAGCGTACCACAGAATTTCCATAATCAATGAATATCGCAAATCCCCAGATGGCTGCCAATGAAATATAAATAGGAATATTTCTGTATTTTACCGAAAAAAGAGGATTTAAAACAAATAAAATCATCAAGAAAATAATCGCCATATGAGAACCCGAAATCGCCAAAATATGAATTAAACCAGTTTTGCTGAAATGATTGATAATTTCTTGGTCTATTTCTGTTCGGTCGGCGAGGATTATTCCTTTTAAAATCGCTTTATTCTGCGGTTGGAGGCTGGATTTATCTATTCTTAAAAGCAAATCCAGTCGTTTTTGCTTTATTTTATCAGCGAAACTTACGGATTCTTTATTTTTGAATGAAATTTCATCAGGAATAAAGCCTTGATAATGAATGTTTTGACGAGCTAAATATTTTTGATAATCAAACTGAAAATCGTACTGTGGTTTCTGGGTAGGATTGAGGTAAGCTTCAGCTGAATAAAAATGCAGAAAATCGAGTTCTTGCTGTTCTTTTGGAATAGAAATTGCAGCTGAAAAAGGCTTTTCAAAATTAAGAATTTCAACTTCGTAGCGTTTGTTTCTTTCGTTGGAGTTTAGTTTTTTGCTGAGCTGAAAAACAATTTTTACGGTTTTATTTTTCTCAAAATCAAAATTTTGTGCATGATTTGAGTTAAGGAAATGCAAAAATATTCCAATGCCAAAAAACAAAAATACCAAAAACGCCGATTTCAGTTTGTCAAAAAAGAAATTTCGGATAAAAAATCCCGCTAAAAAACCTACAATGCCTAAAACTAATGTGGCAACCGCTCCCCCAAAAGGGAAATCAAATTTGTCTTGAAAGAAAATTCCCAATCCAAAACTGATGGCACAAATTAGCAAAGGCTGTTTATTCATAGTAGTTTTGTGATGATTTCTGCAGCGCGCTCACTCGCTCCCTCACCTCCGAGGAGAAGGTTTAGTTTTTCGTATTCGTTTAAGATTTTTTCTCTTTGCTCAGTATTTAAGATTTTTTCTAATTCAGATTTTATGTTTTCTGTTGTTAAATCATTTTGTATCAATTCTTTAACAACCTCTTTATCCATTATTAAATTGACCAAAGAAATAAATTTAATGTGTTTTACCAGTCTTTTTGCGATTTGGTAAGAAACCCAGCTTCCGCGGTAGCAGACTACTTCTGGGATTTTTAGAAGGGCAGTTTCCAGTGTTGCTGTGCCAGAGGTTACCAATGCGGCTTTGGAAGAACGAAGCAAATCATAAGTTTTATTGGACACGAAATGCACATCATCCGTCAAAAATTCATCATAAAATTCTTTTGGTAGGGAAGGTGCTCCTGCTATAACGAACTGATAATCTTTGAAATAAGGAGTTATGCTAAGCATTAAACCAAGCATTTTTCTTATTTCTTGTTTTCGGCTGCCTGGGAGTAATGCGATGATTTCCCTACTGTCTAAGTTGTTTTGTTTCTTAAATCCTTGGCTGTCAATTGGTTTTAGGTTTGAAATGGCATCCAAAAGAGGATGTCCCACAAAGTGGGCTTTCACAGAATGTTTTTTGTAAAAATCCTCTTCGAAAGGGAGGATTACCAGCATTTCATCTACATGTTTTTTGATGGTTTCTACTCTGCCTTCCTTCCAAGCCCAAAGCTGTGGAGAAATATAATATACTACTTTGATTCCTAATGATTTAGCAAACTTTGCGATTCTTAGGTTAAAGCCAGGATAATCCACCAAAACAAGAACATCTGGCTGGTATTTTTTTATGTCTTCTTTACAAAATTTGATGTTTCTCAGAATGGTTTTAAGATTTAAAACCACTTCCAAGAATCCCATGAATGCAAGGTCTTTGTAATGTTTTACCAATGTTCCGCCGACTTCCTTCATCAGATCGCCTCCCCAAAATCTGAACTCCGCATCGGGCTCTTTTTTTAGGATAGCTTTCATCAGGTTAGAACCGTGTAAATCCCCAGAAGCTTCTCCTGAGATTATATAATATTTGTTAGACATTTTGTTTTAGTAAAAAAGATTTATTTTTGCTCAAATATAAATAAATAATATGTCAGAGCAAGGAGAAATTGTAAATAAAGTTGCAAACAGCGGATTGCTAAACATCGATGTTGCTGAATTTCGCCCAAAAGGGAAGCGTTTGGGCATTGATCTGAAAGATTTTCTTTATGAAGGACTTATATTAAAGGAAAAAGATTTCCGCGAGCAGGTGGAAAATCTAGATGTGGAAATTTATCAAAACACCTTTGTCTGTCTCTATTGTTCCACGGATGCTATTGTTCCGCTTTGGGCGTATTTTTTACTTACATCTAAATTGGAGGGCGTTGCTAAAAAGATAGTTTTTGGTTCGCTGGATGAGCTGGAATTGGTTTTATTTCATGAAGAAATTCAGAAATTTGATTTTTCTGATTATAAGGACAAAAGGGTTCTCATTAGAGGTTGCAGTGAAGTGGAAATTCCTACCAATGCCTATGTAGAGCTGGTTCAAAAACTGAAACCAATGGTGAAATCACTGATGTTTGGAGAGGCATGCAGTAGTGTTCCTATTTATAAAAAGTAAAAATCGCAGAAATAAAAAATCCTGCAAAATGCAGGACTTTACATTAAATAATATAACAATTTCGTTCCTAGAAAGATACTTCTGCGGTTTCTTTCCCACGCTGGAAGGTCATGTTTTTCTGGCTTCCTTTGTAGGCGATGTTCACTAGGTTTAGCTGTTTAGGATATACATCCAGCAGAATGTTGTTCTTAATTTTCAATGTGGAAATACTCGCCACACCATCTACTTCAAAATAAATAAACACTGTCTCTCCGTTTACTTGGCTACCAGTAACTTTTAGAGATTTGTTTTCTCCATTCACGGCTACTGAGAAATTTTTGCCAATATATTTTGCTACTTCAGCATTAAAGCCTGCGGAACTAGCATTTACCTTTAGTGCATTTGCGATTTGCTCTGTGCTTACCTTGGTGGTAAATTTTAAAGTTTTGCTTCCCTCCACATAGTCTACTTTAGTCAATGAAGACTGGAACTGGCTCACCGCAAAACTCATTACCATAAGCAGCATTACAAAAAATCCAACAAGACTGACTTTCTTTTTAGTAATCATAATCTTAAAATTTTGTTAAATAAAGGCAAAAGCCGTGCCAAACTTAGAAATTCTCGTGGATGGAGTACTTGTCATAGAAGGCTTTGATGTGTGAAACAGCCTCATCAGCGGTGTCTACCACTCTGAAAAGAGAGAAATTTTCTTCTGAAATTAATTTCATTTCCAGTAAAGTATTTTTGAACCAATCTAACAGCCCGCTCCAAAACTCTGAACCAACCAAAACGATAGGAAATTTCCCGATTTTCCCTGTCTGAATCAGTGTCAAAGCCTCTGAAAGTTCATCCAAAGTCCCAAAACCGCCAGGCATCACGATAAATCCTTGTGAGTATTTTATAAACATGAGTTTTCTAATGAAAAAATAGTCAAACTCCATGCTGTATAACTTGTCTATATAAGGATTCAGATGCTGCTCGAAAGGAAGTTCTATATTGAGACCGATGGATTTTCCTCCGCTTTCTTTTGCTCCTTTGTTTCCAGCTTCCATGATTCCTGGGCCGCCGCCAGTGATGACTCCAAAGCCCAGTTCTGTGATTTTTTTGGCAATTTTATCTTTCATCTTATAATTTTTTGTGTCTGGTTTTATCCTTGCAGACCCAAAAATAGACACGCAAGGTACAATTTTCTGCATTTTTTCATAACCAGAGACTATTTCTCCCATTATCTTAAAGACCATCCAGCTGTCTTTGGTGGCCTGCTCGCTCCAAGTTTTTTGTCGAAAACTTTCTCTTAAAATTTCTTCTTCCATTTTATTTAAAATATTTTTCTGCTTCAGTGATGGATTCTGGTTTTCCCACATCTATCAGTAAAGCATCATGTTCGTATCCTTTGATAATATAGTCTTTCATCAGGTCTAAATATTCCTCCATAATGGAGAATTTCCCACGGCGGGTGAAGAGTTTTAGTAAATTAGAATTGATGCAGTGTATCCCACTGAAAGCCAATGGTTTTAATTTTTTATAAGTATTTCCAAAGATTTCTTTGCCTGTTTTTTCATTACGCCAGCCTTGCAGGGTCATTGCGCTGTCAAAAAGCAGTTTTCGTGAACTTTTTCTGTCCGAAACTGCCAAAGTAACCAAGTTGTTGGATTTTAAATGAAAATCAATGAAATCACTGATGTTCAGATTAGTTAAAATATCAGCATTCATGATTAAAAAATGTTCCTCCTGCTCCAAGAGTTCTTTGGCAAACACCAAAGCGCCACCCGTTTCCAGAAGTTCTTCGGACTCATCGGAGATTTCTATTTTAGCTCCAAAATTATTATTTTCTTTCAAAAAATCAACAATCTGCTCTCCGAAATGATGAATATTAATAATAAAATCATTAATCCCAAAAGACTGCAGAGATCTGATATTTCTCTCCAAAAGGGTGATGTTATTTACCTTAGCCAGAGCCTTTGGGTGTTTGTCCGTGAAAGGTTTTAATCTTGTCCCTTTTCCTGCTGCAAATATAAAAGCTTTCATACTCTATGCATTTAGCTGAGGTTGTTCATTGTGAGTTATCTTTACGCTTACTTTATCAGCGTATTTGTGTTGTAGGTATTCTCCTATTTTTATTGCTGAATAAACCGAGCGGTGTTGTCCGCCAGTGCAGCCAAATGAAATCTGAAGATGCTCAAATCCTCGCTCTATATAGTTGTCCACAGACATGGATATCAGGGATTTTATTGAGTTTAGGAAATCTGGCATTTGGGTTTTTTCTTCCAAATATTCCTGCACAGCCAAGTCAGCTCCTGTCTGAGGCTTGTATTCATCTATTCGTCCTGGGTTTAGGATTCCACGGCAGTCAAAAACAAATCCACCGCCATTGTCTGTGTTATCCTTCGGAATTCCGCTTTTCTTGTAAGAAAAACTATAAATATCGATATGTAGCATAATAAAATAATTCCCGCAAATTTACAAATCTTAAAATAAAAAGAATTTTTACCCAGAAATCAAAGCGTTTATCTTTTTCTGAGTGTCTGGTTCATTAAGTTTTTCTATGACAGAGTAAAGCTCTGGGAAAGAGGTGTTTTCCTGCCAATTTGTAGAAAAATCCGTTAGGTTTTTTATTCCTTGTCCGATGCTTGACAGGAAATGTGCTTTCCTCTGAATAAGTCCTCTAAAACCATAAGCGCCAAGTACTTGCATAAACCTGATAAGCTGGCAGTAGGGAAGAGCTTCTTTTAGTGCAGATTGCATTTCATTATCCCAACGACTGAAATAAAAATCCAGCATTTCTGTTTTCCATTCGGCAGGGAAGTTGGCTTTCGCTTGGAATAAAAAAGAAACCACATCATAGACCGCAGGTCCTAGCATAGCGGATTGATAATCAATGAAAAACACTTGGTTTTCTTCATTTACTAAAATATTTCTCGACTGGAAATCCCTCAGCATGATTGTTTTAGGAGAGAGATTTTCTATTTTAGTTGTTAAATTTTGAAATTCTTTTAGCAAAGAACTTTTGTGATAAGGGAGTTCCAAGACATCCACCATGAAATTTTTAAAATAATATAAATCATGCGTAATCGGCAGATGATCATAGGCTTCATATTCGAAAGTTCTGCGAAAATCTATTTTTCCTTCGGTTTTTTGTTGTAGAGTGAATAGCTTTTCCAAAGTTTGTTTTACTAGTGATTTTACCCTTTCGCTGTGTCCTTCGGCGGAGATGATTTCAGACAAAGTATTTTTGCCCAAAAACTCCTGAACATAAAGCGTTTTTTCTTCATTGACTGCTAGGATTTTAGGCGTATTTAGTTTTAATGAAGAAAACTCTTCCGAAAGATAGAGAAAAGCCTCGTTTTCCCTTATGTTTTCGTTGTAAGTAATGATAAATTCCTGATTATGAGACTTTCCAATGAAATTGATTCTCGAAGAGCCGCTCTGCTGTAATACCTGAAAATCAGCAGCAGGAGAGCCTATGAATTCCTCAAAAAAAGTTTTTGCGGTGGATAGATGCATAAAAAATTCTTTTAGCCACAAAGTTAAAGAATTTATCAGACAGCGTAGATGAATAAAAAGTTTTTGTTAATTTTGCCTAAATTGTAAGAGTTATGAATAAAAAGAATGTCGCCGTGGTAATGGGCGGTTTTTCCGATGAGTATATCGTTTCGCTGAAAAGCGGTCAGCTTATTTTTGATGAATTGGACAGAGATTTATACAATGTTTATAGAGTTCATGTCTTGAAGGAAGGTTGGTTTTTTGTGGATGATAATGATGAAAAATTCCCGATAGACAAAGCCGATTTTTCGGTAAAACTTGCCGATGGAACGAAGCTAAAATTTGATGTTTGTTTCAATACCATTCACGGAACACCTGGTGAAAACGGGCTTTTGCAGGCGTATTGGGATGCTGTGGGACAGAGATATACGGGCTGTGATTTTTACCAAAGTGCATTGACATTCAATAAGAAAGATACTCTGGCGGTGCTTTCTAAATACGGAATTCCTTCGGCGAAGAGCATTTATCTGAGAAAAGGAGATGCTTTTAGCGAAGATGAAATTATCTCTGAACTTGGTCTTCCTTGTTTTGTAAAACCAAATCAGTCTGGTTCTAGTTTGGGAATTTCAAAAGTGAAAGAAAAATCTGAGTTCAAAGCCGCTCTGGAAAAAGCCTTCCACGAAGATGATGAAGTGCTGATAGAGAGCTTTTTGGACGGAATGGAAGTTTCGGTAGGTGTGGTGGATTATAAAGGTGAAATTACTGTTTTGGGAATTACGGAAATCGTTTCTGAAAATGATTTCTTCGACTATGAAGCTAAGTATGAAGGAGCTTCTCAGGAAATTACACCAGCCAGAATAGATGAACCGACACGACTAAAAGTAGAAGAAATTGCGAAGAAAGCTTATAAGTCATTGGGAATGAGCGGTTTTTCTCGTTCGGAATACATCATTATGAACGGAACGCCTTACATGTTGGAAATGAATACCAACCCAGGTTTTTCTCCTGCGAGTATCCTGCCGCAACAGGCGAAAATCTACGGAATCTCCATCAAAGATTTGTGTGGAAATGAGGTAGAAAAAGCACTTTTAAAATTATGAGAATCTTAGTAATATTGTTATTTGCTCCAATGATGGTTTTTTCTCAAGAAAAGACATATCAAACTATGAGATTAGGTATTCCTGAAACAGGAAAAGAACCAAATTCTATTGAGTTCGCAAAAGAAGGAATCGTGATAGATGAAAAACTTTGTTTTAGATATGAATTAAAACATAATGTTTTCACAGAATATGGTAAATCTCGTAATTATTATGAAATTACTTCATTAGATGGAAAATTAGTGTTTTCTGGGATAATTTATCAAAATGAAAAAAGAGAGTGGGAAGGAATGGTTAGTTTTCCATTGATAGATAAAAAAGGTTACAAAAATTCAAAAATAATATCAAGGAAAGATTTAATCTTAAATTTATCCTCTAGTCAAGTGATAAATAATGATTGTACTATCAATTTAGACAATTTGAAATTATTTTACGAGAAGTCTAATGAAAATAAAGAAAAGAATTTCTGAAAAATTTAGTAGAAAGTAAAAAAAGAGAAAAACATTAAACAAACATTAAAAACATAAAAATTATGAAAACACTTTGGTTGACAGCATTTCTATTTCCTTTGTTTTTCTCTGCGCAAACAGAAGAAGACCTGTATACCGAGCTAAAACTAAATCTTCCGAAAACAAAGAATACCGCTAAAGAAGTGAGAGTGGAGCCAGATGAAATATATTTGGATAAGAAAATGTGCTTTTTATTAACTCTAAATGATGTGGATAATGAAGGTGAAGAAAAGCAAACAGAATATGGTCTGGTGCCTTATTCCTATGAAATAAAATCCCTGAAAGGAGAACTTTTATTCTTTGGGGTATCGAAGAAAGACGAAGCAGGAAACTGGAAAGGCATTGTAGATTTTAATATCATTGGTAAAAAAGCTTACAGAAACCCAAAAGTAACTGGAGCAACACGCTTGATGGAAAACTTAGTAGCCAATAATGTTTTTAATAAAGACTGCAGCGTGAATTTGGATAATTTGAAGCAGTTTTACGAAAAATCAAATCAAACTCGATAGAAAACACTGAGGAGATAAGTAATGATGATGGATAACGAAACGCAAAAGAGAGATGAAGCAAAAGAGAAGATAAAACAGCTTCTCTTTGAGCAAGATGCAGTGGAAAAACTCAGAAACTTTGCATTGCAGTTGTACGCAGAAGGATTTTCAGAGAAGGAAATCTATCAAATGTACCTTGAAAGTGATGTAGAATTACAGAACGATGGGACAGATGAGCACCTTATAGATGCTTTGGAAGAAGTGATGGATATGATGGTGGGTTGGTATCCGTGCAGAAATATTGATTTTGCTAATGAAAGCTATAAGGGAAGTGAATAATATTTAAGAATACTAAAAATAAACAATGAAAACAGCGGTATTCCCTGGGTCTTTTGACCCTGTTACCTTGGGGCATTATGATATTGTAGAAAGGGCTACGAAACTTTTTGATAAAATCATCATCGCCATCGGGCATAATGTGCAGAAAAAATATATGTTTTCTCTGGAGCAGAGAAAAGAGTTTTTGAGAAATACTTTTAAGGATTTTCCTAATGTGGAGATTGACTCTTTTGAGGGGCTTACGGTGGACTACTGCCGAAAGAGAAATGTGAATTTCATCATCAGAGGGCTGAGAAATCCTGCCGACTTTGAGTTTGAAAAGGCGATCGTGCATATCAATAGGACACTTACTTTGGAGAACAAGATAGAAACGATTTTCCTGCTGACTTCTTCGGCTAAGTCGTTCATCAGCAGCAGCAGTGTCAGGGAGATTATTTCGCTAGGTGGCGACTATACTTTGTTCGTTCCAGATGCAGTGAGGGTGTAGGAAGAAGGTCGGTCATAGAAACTTGATTTTTGCCATACGGACTTGTTTTGTGTGGTTATTGTTTTGAAAAAATAAAATGTTGATTTATGTTGTATGAAAATTTTAATTTCGTAATTGAACTTTTGGGGTTGGTTTCTTTCTCGATGTCTGGGGCTTTTGCTGCGATAGAGAAGAGATTAGACCCTTTTGGTGTACTTATAGTGTCTTTCGTTACTTCCTTTGGTGGAGGGACTTTGCGAGATTTATTGCTTGAAGTTCCTGTCTTCTGGATGAAAGATATGTTCAGCTGCACGGTGGTTTTTTTGGCGAGTATCTTTGCGATG
>CAUQOP010000021.1:0-9519 GCA_963519505.1 uncultured Flavobacteriaceae bacterium
TTTTTAGAATATCCGATACTTTCTATCCATACCTATACACTGCATATGTATCAGGTAATCGGAGTTGCTGTGGTGATTTGTGTCTCATATATTGTTGAGAAAATTTCTAAAAAAATCTTTTACAGGCGTTCATCACAGGTGGACAAAGGAACTAGATACGCCCTTCACCAGATTGTATATTACGGAATTATCATTGTCACTTTCCTAATCATCATGCGGATTTTGGGAGTAAATATTTCTCCGTTTTTGGTAGGTTCTAGTGCAGTATTGGTAGGGATAGGTCTTGGACTTCAAAACTTGTTTTTGGATTTTATTTCAGGAGTTATTATTTTATTAGACAAAAGTGTCCGTGTGGGAGATGTCCTTGATATGAACGGCGTAATGGGCAGGGTGGAACAAATAAGCATGAGAACCACCAAAATCCTCACTACAGACCGAAAGACCATAGTTTTCCCTAATTCATACCTTACCAAGGACAAACTTACCAATTATTCCTCTCATGATGCTGCCAATGCCTTCTACATAGACATAGGTGTGGACTATAAAACTGATATAAAAATGGTAGAAAACCTCCTTGTAGAGGCGGCCAAGGAAAATCCAGATATTTCCAAAGAGAGAGAGCCATATATCAGGCTGAATGATTTTGCAGATTCTTCTCTCAATCTTAGGCTTTATTTCTTTTCTAATGACCCTTTTCATATTTCCCACACGAGAAGTGAAATAAGAAAGTCTAGTATGGAGACATTCCGAGCTAATAATGTAACTATCCCATTCCCTACGACTACTATAGATTTCCCTGCTTATAAATAAAAAAAATAGTCAAGAATTTCTTCTTGACTATTTTTGTTTATTCTGTACGGAGCATTATTTCATATATTTCAAAATAATCTGAATAATCCCCATCGCTCTTGAATCTCTCTTCTTTTACCAGTTCCTTTTCGACATAAGTTCTTTTCACATACCATTTCCCTTTTTTGCTGTATTCGACAGTTTCTGCATCCGCATAATAGGACTTTAGTTTTAGCACCCCTTTTTCTATCTTTCCATCTTTTATAACTATTTTACTCATTGGCTTTCCTTTGTCATCAAAAGGTGTTATTTCTGCACTAAAATACGCATCTTCATCATACTTATTATTTGTTGTATAATAATATTTAAGTTTACCATCTGAATATATTTTCACCTCATAGATATCTTTACTTTCATCATATTTCTTCTCATATGTAGGTTTTCCTTCCATGTTTACTTCTCTAGTCTCCATCAGAACACCATCTTTATAAGTAGACTGAGATCCTCCCTCTATAACACTGCCATTATACGGAAGCCCATCTCTATAAGTAAGAACTTGTTTCCCGCCATTTCCAAAACTCCATATTTCTTTAGCACCCCCTTCATCATCATAGAAATATTGGTTTTGTAATTCTCCTTCTTGGTCAAAATATTTGCCTTCTAGCCCTTTCCCATTTTTATAGGTAAGGATTGATATTATTTTTTTTGTTTTTTCATACAAATCAATTTCTATCTTCTCACCATTATAGGGCGTCATCATATCCATTTCCTTGTCATATCTGTACTCTAGACTTCCTATTTTCTTACCACTTTCATCATATACAACCTCCGTAGCGGTTTTCCCATGTGATTTGTAAGTTTTTTTCAGCTTGCCGTTTCCATAGTAGCATTTAGATTCAGTAGGCATATCGTAAGTCGTTGATTGTCCTGAGAAATTTTCGATACAAGAAACTTTCATAGGACTTGCATAATATTTTACATTTATCCCTATATAAAGACCGTCTTTATTTATCTTTTGGCTGCCTATATATTTTCCATTCTCATCATAATATTTGACTTCAGAGGCTGTGTAAGGGTCTCCTCCCGCATAGATTTCTTCAAAACGAATTCCCTGCAATGATTTCCCATAGGTTGTCATCTTTACAACATTGCCATCTTTATACTCGGTAATCGTATTATTTTGATAATCATTTTCATAACCATATGATTTACCGCTAAATACAGCATAGTTTTTATAAATAAAATCTTGGGAAATACGGCCGTCTTCTTGGTAACTTTTATGCTCCCCTACCTGAGCTCCTTTTGAGAAGTGTGACACCATACTCACTTTTCCATCTGGATAGTACCATGTAACTTTCCCCTCAAAAACCTCCTGATTAGGCGTCTTGTCCGAAGCCTTCCCCTCCATCTGCAAAGTTCCATTGATATAATAATCTTTGATTAAATAATAATCCCCCTGCTGAGTAGTTTCTCGGTAAAAAGATGCCTTTTTCTTATCTTTGATGATATTCCATTCCTCATCAAAATAGATTGCTCCCTGCGACTGTGCATAAATGCCCTGACAAAGAGCAAATGCCGACACGATAAAAAATCTTTTCATTTTCTAATTCAATTAAATTTCACCCCCAAAGATAAAGAATATTTTGACTGATACACCTGCTTTGTAAGTTTTTGTTTTAGTCATTGTGTAAAAACATATATTATTCAAATTTTATTTTTAAATTAGAACTTTTATAAAAATCATTTATTTTAATTGAAAATTTTGAAAGAAGTAACAACCAACAATAAATGAATTCTATCAACATTCTATACAAAAAGATAAAAACTCTACCGACAATATTAAATTTTGAGGATGAAATTTATTTCATTGAGAATTTAAAAAAAATCAATGAAGAAGAAATTTTTCAAAATAAAGAAATATTTATTGAGATTTTAGAAATCCTTCAAATTTCTCATCAAGACAATGGTATTTTTGAAGTAACAAATAAAAACATCAATATATTCTTAGATATTATTAACTCGATAAGAATGATAGATAATAAATATTATTTAGGAGTTGAAAAATATATTGATGGGTTTGAAATAAAACTCCACGAATAAAAAAAATCCAAGACTTATAAAAATCTTGGATTTTTGTGGGTTCTAAGGGATTCGAACCCCTGACCCTCTGGGTGTAAACCAGATGCTCTGAACCAACTGAGCTAAGAACCCTATCTGTGGGCGGTGAGGGATTCGAACCCCCGACCCTCTGGGTGTAAACCAGATGCTCTGAACCAACTGAGCTAACCGCCCTCATTTGAGTGGTGCAAATATACGGATTTTTATTTAACCTCCAAATTTTTTTCTAAAAAATCTCCAACTACGAAATTACTTCCCCCTATAAAAATCATCTCATCATCCTTACAGTTCGCTTTTGCAGACTGATATCCAGCCTCCACATTATCAAAAATTTTGAAATCTACCCCTGCCTCCACCAGCAAATTTTCATAATCTTTCGGGTGTCTTCCCCTGTGAATTGCTGGTTTTACAAAATAATAATGAGCATCACGAGGAAGAATTCTCATAATTTCATCAATATTCTTTTCCTGAACAAAACCTAAAACAATGTGTTTATAGCACTGATATTCAGACAACTGGCTAAACACCATATCAAGCCCCGCTTTATTATGTCCTGTATCACAGATAGTTAGTGGATTTTTAGAAAATTCAAACCAGCGACCGATGAACCCTGTATTTTTCTGAACATGAAGCAGTCCATCGTGAATGTTTTCATCCGAAATAAAAACATTTTTCTTCCTCAAAGCCTCCACCAAAGCCAAAACCACACGGATATTTTTTCGCTGATAATTGCCCTTCAAATCGGTTTCCAAATCCGTTCTAACCTTCGTAGCATCTATAAATTCCGTTCCCACGGCATCGGCTTTTTCGTGAATAATATTTTTAACCAAAATATTTTCATCGCCAGAAATTATCGGAACATTTTCTTTGATAATTCCCGCTTTTTCCACGGCTATCTGTTCTAGTGTTTCGCCCAAAATATCCTGATGGTCAAGCTGGACATTCGTAATCGCCGAAACCAGCGGAGTGATGATGTTAGTGGAATCCAGCCGCCCGCCAAGACCAACCTCGATGATGGCAAAATCCACCTTATTTTGATAAAAATACTCAAACGCCATGATGGTCGTAAATTCAAAAAAAGAAGGCAAAATCTGCTCTGGAATTTGTTTTAATTTTTGAATAAACCGATATACGAACTCCTTGTCCGCCTTCTCTCCATTGATTTTCACCCGCTCTGTAAACTCCACTAAATGAGGCGAATTATAAACCCCAACCTTATAGCCAGCCTCCTGCAAGATAGAAGCCAGCATATTGCTCGTAGAGCCCTTCCCATTGGTTCCGCCGATGTGGATAGTTTTTATCTTATCCTGTGAATTTCCCCAGTAATCACAGAGTTTTTTTATATTATCCAGCCCTGGTTTGTAGGCTTTTTTCCCATTTTCCTGATAGTTGGGTGTTTGTTTAAAAAGCCATTCCAGCGCCTCTTGATAGTCCTTTTTATCCATCGCTAAAAAATTTCCGCCAAAGATATAAACATCTTTTTAAATTAAATTGATTTTATAAAATTCAATTATTTTTGATTTGTTAGGTTAATCTAATTTTGTAAATTTGGACGATAAAATAATTTGAATGGATTTAGGTTCGTTAAAAACAGGTCAAAAAGGCGTAGTTTTAGGGATTTCTCCGGAATGCAAGGGAGAAATCAGACAGCGGTTTCTGGATTTAGGATTCATCAAAGGTGCTGAAATTCATATCCAAAACATCAGTCCGCTGGGTGACCCTATCGCCTACAATATTCATAACACACTGATTGCCTTACGAAAAGAAGACACTAAATATATTCTGATAGAGATTAAAAGTTAAACTGAAATGAAATCAACCTGCCAAGTCTGCGAACTCAATACAGCCAGCCAACTAAAAAAGCTGGGAGAAAACGCCGCAAACACACAGTTTACAATAGCCCTTGCTGGAAATCCCAACACAGGGAAAAGCACTATTTTCAATGCTTTAACTGGGCTGAAACAGCATACAGGAAACTGGCCTGGCAAAACGGTGACACACTCCGAAGGGTATTTTTCTTATCAGCAAAACACCTTCAAAATCGTAGACCTGCCCGGCACTTATTCACTGCTTTCCACTTCTGATGATGAGGAGGCTGCCAGAGATTTTATTTTATTTGGAAAACCTGACATTACCGTAGTGGTGGTGGATGCAGGGCGTATGCAGAGACATTTCAGCCTTTTATTGCAGGTGATGGAAGTTTCGGAAAATGTGATTCTTTGTCTTAATCTAATGGATGAGGCGAAAAAACACGGCACCGAAATTGACACCCGCACCCTGTCTCGCGACCTAGGAATTCCTGTGATAGGCACCAGCGCAAGGTCTAAAGATGGTATCCCTGAACTTCTATCTACAATCCATAAAATGGCAAAAGGAGAGATTACCACAAAGAAAAAATCTTTCATAAAGCCTACCGAAATAGTAAAAAACTCGGTGGAGAAAGTTGCTAAACATCTCTCAGAGCTTGACCCAGAGCTTGACAATACGAAATGGATAGCTGCCAGATTATTAGAGGGAAATAAAAATCTTGCAGAAGAATTAAAAAAAGGAATAATATTCACTCGTATCAATTCCGAAAATTTTGAGTTGATACATCATTTAGTGGAAGAATGCAAAACCGACTTCCCTAAAAACTACCATGACGAACGGATAGAAAACCTCTATGCCGAAGCGGCTAAAATCATACAATCATCCGTATCTTCTACTGAATCACAGAGGCTGTTCCGTATAGAGCGAATGATAGACAATCTGGTCACACATAGAGTATGGGGCTTTGGGATTATGTTTCTCTTATTGAGTTTGGTTTTATGGCTGACTATCATCGGGGCTAACTACCCATCAGAATTTCTCTCTTTTCTACTTTTAGAGAAGATTTATCCTTTTCTAAAATCTGGAGCCAATGAGCTTAATTTCCCTTGGTGGCTGAGCGGATTACTGATAGATGGTATCTACCTTGCCACGGCTTGGGTTGTTTCCGTGATGCTCCCTCCTATGGCGATATTTTTCCCATTATTTACCCTTTTGGAAGATTTTGGTTATTTGCCGAGAGTAGCTTTTAATTTGGATAGAATTTTCAGAAAAACAGGCGCCCATGGGAAACAGGCACTTACCATGAGTATGGGCTTCGGGTGTAATGCTGCTGGTGTTGTGGCGACCAGAATCATCAACAGTCCTAGGGAAAAACTTATCGCTATCATCACGAATAATTTTGCGCTATGTAACGGAAGATGGGGCACGCAGATTCTTATGGCTACCCTATTCATAGGTATTTTAGTCCCTGAGCAGTGGTCAGGGCTTGTTTCTATGCTTGCTGTCGTAGGTATTGTGATTTTAGGAATTGCATTTACCTTCTTCACTTCTTGGCTTTTATCGAGAACATTACTCAAAGGAGAGGCTTCGTTTTTCACCTTGGAACTGCCGCCTTACAGACCTCCACAAATATGGCAAACAATATACACTTCTCTGATAGACAGAACGCTGATAGTCCTATGGAGAGCCATAGTCTTCGCTGTTCCTGCGGGAGCCGCTATTTGGCTGATTTCCAATATCAGTATCGGCGGCCACCCAATTGCTCTATGGATGATAGACGGACTGGAACCTTTTGGACTGTTTTTAGGGCTGAATGGCGTTATTCTTTTGGCTTACATCTTGGCTATTCCTGCCAATGAAATCGTGATTCCTACGATATTAATGCTCACTTCTTTAACCTTAGGAAACGATGCTTTAGCAGGGGTTTTGTTTGAAACTTCGGATAACGAAATCGCCTCAATTTTGCAAATGGGAGGATGGACTACCCTCACTGCTATAAATCTCATGCTGTTTAGTCTGCTGCACAACCCATGCAGCACCACTATTTACACCATTTATAAAGAAACTGGGAGCAAAAAATGGACAAGCATCGCTACTTTCCTTCCTGTTTTGTATGGATTTATAGTATGTTTTATCGTTACGCAGATTTGGAATTTCTTTCATTAAATAAATGTTTTGATTTTTCATTTTCCTTATCTTTGGGGTAAATTTTAATAAAATGAATCGACTGAAAATCATCATATTATTTTTTACCCTTTCCATTTCTACTTCCCTAAAATCACAAGCGATAGATGCGCCGCATTCTTTCGTAGTGGTAGGTTTTACCGCAAATATGGGAAATTTAGGAAAACTTACGACCTTCGGTGGATACAGCCCGACTGACAACTCGTACATTGCAAGGGTTTTGCCGACATTTACGATTAATAAATACATCTCGCTAACGCCTGGTTATGCCTTTTTTCAAGATTATGAATCCAAGAGCGAAAACGCAGAGCATCAGATAATGGCTTATGCCACTTTCACCCTGCCTATCAATAATAAACTGTCCATTACTGACAGAAATATGTACTACTATCAGATAAAAAACTACGCTAGTAATACTGCTACTTATAGAAATAGATTAGGTCTAAACTACAAAATAAAGGTCAAAGACATCCCTGTTAGCCTCTATGCCCATGATGAAATCTACATAAATCTAGAAAACGGAAAATTACGAAACAGAGTTTATGTAGGGTCAAGCGTAAGTCTAAGCTGGCTCACTCCACAGCTAATGTACTACATGCAGTCCGAAAAAGGAAAAACCAACAAGCATTACTGGATGCTGTCCCTACTAGTGCCTTTAGAAAAATTTGGGTTCTTTTCTGGGAAAAAGAAATAATTTCGCATAAAATGAAGCGTTATCAAAAAAAATACATCAAAATAGTAAAAAGAATCGTGATGTGATTTTAAAAATCATCCACAAATGGAAAAACCTAATCAACGAAAACCACCTTAGTTGAGGTGGTTTTGCTTATTCATTGTCTTAGTAATCCCTTATATACGCCTTCCAGCCATACTTTATCGTGGCTGTTTATATTTAATCTTTCATATTTCCAAATGAAATTATGCTTCTTTTGAGCTTTTATCCAAGAATTTATCTTCTTTAGTGATAAATTGAATTGTTCTTCATAAGAATCTCCATAGCCGCTGTAAATATGGAATACTTTTTCTCTATCAAATACAGACTTTTTTACAAAATCCTTTATCCTATCTATCATTTGTTCTTTATCGTAACTAAAATTGGGACTTAATAAGATATTATAATCAAAGAAATCTTTTTCCTTCGTATTAAAATACATTAAAAATGTAGCCCCGAGAGAATGCCCAAGCCCCCATCTCTTTTTATTTACCCTAAAATTATTCTTTATATAACTTTCTACTTCATTTTTTATATGAAATACTAATTTGTCCGCTCCTCCTATTGGAGGATTATACACTTTCAGAGTTTCAGGATGGTTGTTCTTTGGTAAAAATTCAAACCATCTATCTTCTGTTGCTATTCCGACAATAATCATAGGCTCCATATAATTCATAGAAAGCAGTTCTATGTTTCCTTTTACATAGTTAAATATTCTAAAATTCTGAGCATCCAATAGATATAAGACACTGAATTTTTTCTCGGGATGCCAGAAGTATTCATCTGGGAAAAATACTTGCTACTCCCTCTTCTTGCCGAATCTTTCAGAGTCTCTCACAATTGTTTTGGTTGCAGCGTAGTATTTATCTTCATCCAAATTCTGAGAAAATAGATAAGAATAACTAATCAAACAAATAAAAAGAAAATGCGATTTCATATACTTTTAATACGCCTTAGCGAAAAGAACTCTGCGCTTGGAAGGTTTCCCTGAAATAAGGGACACACCGTCTTCCTCCACAGCATCCAGCGGGATACATCGTATGGTCGCTTTCGTTTCCTCCTTGATGCGTTCCTCTTCTTCTTCTGTTCCATCCCAGTGGGCTGCGATGAAACCGCCTTTTTCCTCCAAAACTTTTTTGAACTCCTCGTAAGTGTCCACTTTTGTAATGTTTTCATTTCGGAAGTTAAGTGCGCGTTGGTAGATGTCTTCCTGAATTTTCGTAAGAAGCTGGTGAATGTAATTCTCCACTCCTGCTATCGGCTGAGTTTCTTTGCTCAGTGTATCTCTCCTTGCGATTTCCACCATACCGTTTTCTAAATCCTTCGGCCCTATGGCCACTCTCACCGGCACACCTTTCAGCTCGTATTCTGCAAATTTCCAGCCTGGTTTGTGCGTAGCGCGGTTGTCGTACTTTACAGAAATTCCCAGCGCTTTCAGTTTTTCACTAATTCCGAGGGCAACCTCATCGATTTGGGCTAATTGCTCCTCGCCTTTGAATATCGGCACGATGACAACTTGTATCGGCGCAAGTTTCGGTGGCAAAACCAATCCGAAATCATCTGAATGCGACATGATAAGTGCCCCCATCAATCGGGTTGAAACGCCCCACGATGATGCCCAAGCGTATTCTATCTTGCCTTCGCTGTTTGTGAATTTCACATCGAATGCTTTTGCGAAGTTTTGCCCTAAAAAGTGTGAAGTCCCAGCCTGAAGCGCCTTTCCGTCCTGCATCATCGCTTCTATACAATAGGTTTCATCTGCTCCTGCAAATCTTTCGCTTGGAGATTTCAGCCCGCGAACCACCGGCACTGCCATCATTTTCTCGGAAAAATCAGCATAAACTTCCATCATCTGTTTTGCTTCGGCTTCGGCTTCTTCTTTAGTGGCGTGAGCCGTGTGCCCTTCC